>JACRDN010000004.1 GCA_016218575.1 Elusimicrobiota bacterium | reverse complement strand
GTACTTCTTGGCCTGCGCCAAGCCCTTCTTCGACAAAAAGTGGGTGATCGCCGCCGTCAACGTCGTCTTGCCGTGGTCCACGTGGCCGATCGTACCTATGTTGACGTGCGGCTTCTTCCTTTCAAACTTAGCTTTTGCCATATATCACCTCTGCTCCGCCATGGAAGCGGCGTTCTTCTCGACGATAACCTTGTGGACGTTGCCCGGCACTTCCTCGTAGTGGCTCGGCTCCATGGTGAAAGAGGCGCGGCCCTGGGAAATCGAGCGCACCACCGTGGCGTAGCCGAACATCTCGGCCAGGGGCACGGTGGATTTGACGAACTTCAAATGCCCGCGGTCGCCCATGTCCTGGATCTTGGCCCGGCGGCTGTTCAAGTCGCCGATAATGTCTCCCATGTACTGCTCGGGAGTCACCACCTCGAACTTCATGATGGGCTCGAGAATCGTGGGGCTGGCCTTCTTGCAGCCCGAGCGCAGGGCCATGGCCGCGCAGATCTTGAAGGCCATTTCGGAGGAGTCCACTTCATGGAAGGAACCATCGAGCAGGCTCACCTTGATGTCCACGATGGGATACCCCGCCAGGGCGCCGCCATCCAGGGCTTCCCTCACGCCCTTTTCGACGGCGGGGATGAACTCCTTGGGGATGCGGCCCTGCCGAATCTCGTTGACGAATTCGAATCCCACGCCGATGGGCTGGGGCTCGATCTGGAGGATGCAATGGCCGTACTGGCCGCGTCCTCCCGACTGCCGTATGAACTTGCCCTCCTCGGTGACCTTCTTGCGCACCGTCTCCTTGTAGGCAACCTGGGGGTTGCCGACGTTGGCCTGGACATTGAATTCGCGCTTCATACGGTCCACGATAATCTCGAGGTGAAGCTCGCCCATTCCCGAGATGACGGTTTGGCCGGTCTCGGTGTCGGTTTTGATGCGGAAAGTCTGGTCTTCCTCGGCCAGCCGCCCCATGGCCATGGCCATTTTCTCCTCGTCCGCCTTGGACTTAGGCTCGATGGCGACCGAAATCACCGGCTCCGGGAAGGTGATCTGCTCAAGGACGATCGGCTTGTCCTCGATCGACATGGTCACGCCTACCTGGGAGTTCTTGAGGGCCACGGTGGCCGCGATGTCCCCGGCGAATATCTCCTTTATCTCCTCGCGCTGGTTGGCGTGCATGCGCAGGATGCGGCCGATGCGTTCGGAATTGCGCTTGCTGGGAAAGAAAATCGTATCGCCCGCCTTGATGGTTCCGGAGTAAACCCGAAAGAACGCCAGCTTCCCCACGAAAGGGTCGGACTGTATCTTGAACATGAGGGCGGAAAAAGGCTCTTTGTCGTCCGCCTTGCGCTCCAGGGCCTCCCCGTTGAAGGGGTCGGAACCCTTGACCGGAGGCAGGTCCAGCGGCGAAGGGAGGAAATCGCAGACCGCATCCAGCATGGGCTGGACTCCCTTGTTCTTGTAGGATGAGCCGCACAGCACGGGGAAAATCTTGGACTGCAGGACGCCGCGGCGCAGGATCTTGCGCAATTCCTCCGGCTTGAAGTCGTGATCGCCGTTCAAGTAGCGCTCCATGGCGGCGTCGTCGAACTCCACGATCTTCTCTACCATTTTTTCGCGGTATTCCTTGGTTTGCTCGCGCATGTCCTCGGGAATCTCGACCACGTCCCACTTGGCTCCGAGCTCCTCGCCCCGCCAAACCAGGGCCTTCATCTCGATAAGATCCACCAAACCCGCGAAATGGCTCTCCGCCCCGATTGGAAGCTGGATGGGGCAGGCATTGGCCCCCAGCATCTTGATGATCGAGTTGTAGGACATATAGAAATCGGCGCCCAGACGGTCCATCTTGTTGATGTAGGCGATGCGCGGAACGTGGTACTTGTCGGCCTGGCGCCAGACCGTCTCGGACTGGGGTTCGACCCCCTGCACCCCGTCGAAGCAGACTACCGCCCCGTCTAGCACCCGCAAGGAGCGCTCCACCTCGGCCGTGAAGTCCACGTGCCCCGGGGTGTCGATGATATTGATCTGGCAGTCGCGCCACTTGCAGTAGGTCGCGGCGGCGGTGATGGTGATTCCCCTCTCGCGCTCCTGGGGCATCCAGTCGGTCGTGGTGGCCCCGTCGTGGACCTCTCCGATCTTGTGGATACGCCCGGTATAGTAAAGGATGCGCTCCGTGGTGGTCGTCTTGCCCGCATCGATGTGGGCGATGATCCCGATGTTCCTGATCTTGTCCAGCGGAAATTGTCTCGGCATAACTTACCAGCGGTAATGAGCGAAGGCCCTGTTGGCCTCTGCCATCTTGTGGGTGTCCTCCCGTTTCTTGAAAGCGATGCCTTCCTTTTTGTTGGCGGACAGAATCTCCTCGGCTAAGCGGCTGGCCATGGGCTTGCCGCTCTTCTGACGGGCCGCGTCGATGATCCAGCGCATGGCGATCGTGGTGGAGCGATTCTGCTGAACTTCTACTGGAACTTGGTAGGTGGCTCCGCCCACGCGGCGGGCCTTGACCTCGAGCAAGGGCCGGACGTTCTCGATGGCTTGGGTGAACACGACGAGCGCGTCCTGCTTGGTCTTGTCCGCGACGATGCCCATGGCGTCGTACATCACCCCTTCCACCGTGCTCTTCTTGCCTTGATAGTTGAGCTTGTTAATGAAGCGCGAAACCAGGACGGAATGGTATTTGTGGTCGGCGGGAGCAAGCCCCCGGCGGTCTCTCGGTCTTAGGCCTTTTCTGGGCATACGTTATCTCCTATGCAAAAACCTTAAGCTTTAGCGGCGGCTTCTTTAGGGCGCTTCGCGCCATAGAGTGAACGCCCTTGACGACGCCCCTCCACCCCCGCGGCGTCGAGGACGCCGCGGATGATGTGGTAGCGCACGCCGGGGAGGTCTTTCACGCGGCCTCCGCGGATCAAAACGATGGAGTGCTCCTGCAGGTTATGGCCCACTCCGGGAATGTAGCCCGTCACCTCGATGCCGTTGGTGAGCTTGATGCGCGCGATCTTGCGCAGGGCCGAGTTCGGCTTTTTGGGCGTGGTGGTCTTGACCTGGGTGCAGACACCCCGCCTCTGCGGGCAGCCCATGAGGGCCGGAGCCTTGGGCCGGCTTCTGGCCTTGCTCCTTCCGTGGCGTATAAGCTGATTGATCGTAGGCATTATTTCTCTCCTGCGGCTTGGGCCATCATGGCCTCTATCCTCGCGCGGGCCAGAAGCCCGGTGCCGGCCGGAATCATGTGGCCGATGATGACGTTCTCCTTGAGGCCTTTCAAATAATCTATCTTCGACGTGGTCGCAGCCTCGGTGAGGACGCGGGTCGTCTCCTGGAAGCTGGCGGCGGACACAAAGGAGCTGGAAGCCAAGGAAGCCTTGGTGATCCCCAAGAGCACCGGCTCGGCCTGGGCCTCCTTGCCTCCCTTCTCTCGAATCTCGCGGTTGGAGTCCCCGAAGAAGAAGCGATTGACAATCTCGCCTTTCAAGAAGGAGGTGTCTCCCGAGTTGGAGATCTTGACGTTCTGGAGCATCTGGCGCACGATGCACTCGATGTGCCGGTCGGAAATGGCCACGCCCTGGAGGCGGTAAACCTCCTGGATCGCGTTGACCAGAAATTCCTGGACTTCCTTGATGCCCTTGACGCGCAGGATGTCGTGCGGGTTGATGACGCCGTCGGTGATGGCCTCGCCCACGCCCACGCGATCGCCTTCGTAGACCACGAGATGCTTGCCCTGGGGAATGAGATACTCGCGCACGAGGTCCGTCTCCTCATTGCGCACCGAGACCTGGACCAGGCCCTTGGGGCCCACGCCCAGGGAGACCACGCCCTCTATCTCCGCGATGATGGCGGAGCTCTTGGGACGGCGAGCCTCGAAAAGCTCGGAAACTCGGGGGAGACCCCCGGTGATGTCCTTGGACTTGGTGATCTCCTGCGGGATCTTGGCGAGGACATCTCCGGGATGCACGTCCTGGCCGGCCTCCACCACGAGGGTGGTGTCGGTGGGCAAGGGGTAATTGGCCACGTCCTTGCCGCCCTTTTCGATGATGACGCGGGGGTTGAGCCTCTTGGAGCCGCTCTCCTTGTCCGCGCGCCGGGTCTCCTGCTCGATGATCTTGCGCTCGATGATGCCGGTGATCTTGTTGCGCTCCTCGTGGAGGGTGACGCCCTCGCGCACGTCCACGAGCCGAACCGATCCCTCGTGCTCGGCGATAATGGGCATGGTGTAGGGATCCCACTCGGCCAGGAGCTCGCCGGCGGCGACCCGGGCCCCGTCGGAAACCTTGAGGCGGGCTCCGTAAACCAACCTCAGCTCCTCGTGCGCCCCGCTCTCCTTGTCCTTTATGGAAAGGGTTCCGGCGCGGGACACCACCACGATCTGTCCCTCGCGGTTCTTCAAGGTGCGCACGTTCTTGAACTCGGCGGTTCCTTCCCTGCCGGCCACGACTTGGGAGCGCTTGGCCACGCGAGAGGCGGTTCCTCCGATGTGGAAGGTGCGCAAAGTGAGCTGGGTGCCTGGCTCGCCGATGGACTGCGCGGCGATGATGCCCACGGCCTCTCCCATCTCCACCATGCGGGCGGTGGCGTTGTTCATGCCGTAACACTTGGCGCAGACGCCGGTGCGGGCCTCGCAGGTGAGGACCGAGCGGGCCCGGACCACTTCGAGATCGGCTTCCTTGATCTGCGCGGAGATCTCGGCGGTGACAAGCTCGCTGGATTCGCACAAAACCTTATCGACGCTCTTGCCCTTGGCGTCCAGGCCCGTGGCGACCACGTCCTCGAGCACGACGCGGCCGCGAAGCCGCTCGTCGAGGGGCTCGATGATCTCGTCGCCGGCGGAGAGATCTCCCAGGCGCACGCCGTTGATGGTGCCGCAGTCCTCCTCGGTCACGACCAGATCGTGGGCCACGTCCACCAGTCTCCGAGTCAGGTATCCTGCGTCAGCTGTTTTAAGGGCGGTATCCGCCAGGCCTTTTCTTCCTCCGTGAGTCGAAATGAAGTACTCGAGAACCGTGAGGCCCTCGCGGAAGTTGGAAACGATCGGCTGCTCGATGATCTCTCCAACGCCTCCGGTCAGCTTTTTCTGGGGCTTGGCCATGAGGCCGCGCATTCCCGCCAGCTGCCTGACCTGTTGGCGGCTGCCGCGGGCGCCGGAGTCGGCCATGAGGAAGACCGAGTTAAAGCGCGGCTTGTTCTGGGAGAACTTGTCGAACTCCTCCTTCTTCATGTCATCGAACATGACGTCGGATATCTTGTCGGTGACATGGGTCCAGATGTCGATGATCTTGTTGTAGCGCTCGGACTCGGTGATGACGCCGTTCTTGGCCTGAAGCTCGATCTCCTTCACCTTCTTGCGGGCCTGGGTGATGATTTCCTTCTTGATCTGCGGGATATGCATGTCCGAGATGGAGATGGAGAGCCCGGCAGCCGTGGCGAAGCGGTAGCCCAGGCGCTTCAAGTCGTCTAGCAGCAGCACCGTGCGGTAGTGCCCCAGGGTCTTGTAGCAGCGCTCGACAAGCTGGGAAAGTTCTTTCTTCCCTTGCTGAGCGTTTATATAGCCCAACTCGGAGGGAACTATTTCGTTGAAAAGCGAGCGCCCCACCGTGGTGTAGTCGCTCCAAGCGCTCGGCTTGAGCGGCTGGGCGGATTTTCCGCGCCCCTCCGCCTCGGAGACATTGTTGACTCCGCGCAGCTTGATGCGGGCGTGGAGGTCCGCCTTCTTGTTAACGTAAGCGGCGGCCACCTCTGTGCGGTCGGAGAATATCATGCCCTCGCCCTTCTCGCCGGCCTTCTCCTTGGTGAGGTAATGCAGGCCCAAGACCATGTCGTGCGAGGGCACGGCGATGGGGCGGCCGGACGCGGGGGACAGGATGTTGTTGGAGGCCATCATGAGCACGCGGGCCTCGAGCTGGGCCTCCTGGGAGAGAGGCACGTGGACGGCCATCTGGTCTCCATCGAAGTCGGCGTTGAAGGCCGCGCAGGTCAGGGGATGGAGCTGGATGGACTTTCCCTCGATAAGCACGGGCTCGAAGGCCTGGATGCCCAGGCGGTGCAAGGTCGGAGCGCGGTTGAGCATCACGGGGTGGTTCTTGGTGACGTATTCCAGGATGTCCCATATCTCCGGGCGCACCTTGTCGAACATGCGCTTAGCCGCCTTCAAGGTAAGGCTCTCCGTCTTCATGAGCTCGCGGATGATGAAGGGTCGGAAAAGCTCGAGGGCCATCTCCTTGGGAAGCCCGCATTGGTTGAGCTTGAGGTTCGGGCCGACGACGATGACGGAGCGGCCGGAATAATCCACGCGCTTTCCGAGAAGATTTTGGCGGAAGCGGCCCTGCTTTCCCTTCAAGATGTCGGAGAGGGATTTGAGCGGCCTGTTGCCGGCACCCACCACGACCCGGCCGCGGGCTCCGTTCTCGAAGAGGGCATCGACCGCCTCCTGGAGAAGCCTTTTCTCGTTGAAGACCATGACCTCGGGAGCCCTCAGGGCCTCGATGTGCTTCAAGCGGTTGTTGCGGTTGATGATGCGGCGGTAAAGATCGTTCAAGTCGGAGGTAGCGAAGCGACCTCCCTCGAGAGGAACCAGGGGTCTAAGCTCCGGCGGAATCACCGGCAAGATGGTCATGATCATCCACTGGGGCTCGTTGCCCGAGTCGATGAATCCCTGAAGGATGCGCAGGCGGCGAATGAGGCGGGAGCGCTCCGCCTCGGAGGTCACCGTGGCGATGCTTTCCAGGATGGCGGCCGCCTCTTCCTTGGGCTTCACCTTGGAAAGAAGCGCGCGCACGGCACCGGCGCCGATGTCCACCTTGAGCTTGGAGCGGAACTCCGACTTGGCCTTGCGCACTTCCTCCTCGGAGAGGAGGTCCTTGGCCTTGTAGACAAGCCTGCCCGAGGAGTCGTAAATATCCTCCAGCACGACGTACATCGCGTAGTAGATGATCCTCTCAAGATCGGAGGTCTTCATGTCGAGCACGATCCCGATGCGGGAGGGGGTTTTTTTCAAGAACCAGACATGGGCCACCGGCACGGCCAGCTCGATGTTGCCCATGCGCTCGCGGCGGACCTTGGCCTCGGTAACCTCGACGCCGCAGCGGTCGCAGACGATTCCCTTGAACTTGATCCAGCGGTACTTGCCGCAGGCGCACTCGTAGTCGCGGACCGGGCCGAATATCCGCTCGCAGAAAAGGCCGTCCCGCTCCGGCTTCAAGGTGCGGTAATTGATGGTCTCCGGCTTCTTGACTTCTCCGTAGGACCAGGAGACGATCTGCTCGGGGCTGGCCACGGACAGGCGGATGGCGTCGAAATCGAAGAAGTCGAGGTGCTCCGGCTTCTTCTTTTTCTTGGCCCCCAACGACAGCTTTTTCTCTGCGGTCGCTATGTATGCCATTATGCTTTCCTCGCCGTTTCTTTGCTCGTCTCTTTCTTCCCGTTGAGCTTCAAGAGCTCGACGTTCAATCCCAAGGCTTGGAGTTCCTTGACGAGAACCTTGAAAGACTCCGGCACGCCGGGCTGGGCCGGCGTCTCCCCTTTAATAATGGCCTCGTACATCTTGGTACGGCCGGTGACGTCGTCGGACTTGACCGTCAGGAATTCCTGCAGGGCATAGGCGGCCCCGTAGCCCTCGATGGCCCAGACCTCCATTTCTCCGAAGCGCTGGCCTCCAAACTGGGCCTTGCCGCCGAGAGGCTGGCGGGTGATGAGGCTGTAAGGGCCCGTGGAGCGGGCATGGATCTTGTCCTCGACGAGGTGGATGAGCTTGAGAATGTACATGTAGCCGATCGAGACCTTCTCTTGGAATGGCTCCCCCGTGCGGCCGTCGAACAAAGTGATGCGGCAGTCGTCGGTGGGAAGGTACTTCTCCGGCAGGCCCTTCTCGCGCAGGACCTTCTTAGCCTCCGCGACCTTCTGCTTGATCTCGACCTCGGTGGCGCTGTCGAAGACCGGGTTGATCATTTGGGTGTCCAAGGTATGGGCGGCCCAGCCGAGCATAGTCTCTAGAAGCTGCCCCACGTTCATGCGCGAGGGCACGCCCAGGGGGGAGAGGACCACGTCTAGTGGAGTGCCGTCCGGCAGAAAGGGCATGTCCTCCTCCGGGAGGACCTTGGCCACCACGCCCTTGTTTCCATGGCGTCCGGCGAGCTTGTCGCCGACCTGGACCTTCCGGCGCGAGGCCACGTAGACCTTGACCACCTTGTTCACCGTGACTGGGAGGTCGTCGCCCTGCTTGACGTTCTCCTTCTGCCGGGCCGCATCCTCGCGGAGCTTCTTCTCCATGAGCTTGTAGAACATCTGCAGGCGCTCTTGCTCTGCCTCGCGCTTGGCGGCGTTCAGGCTCTCCAAGGCCGCCAGGGACTCCTTACGGTGCTGCCGCAGGGCGGTGAGATCCGCCTCCAGCTTGTCGCTGATGGCGTCAATGCGCTTGCGCTCCTCGGGCTTGCCCAGCTTCTCGCGGCGCACGAACATGCGCACGCCGATCACCTTGCCGGAGATGCCGGGAGGGACCCGCAGGGATGCGTCTTGGACGTCCTCCGCCTTCTTGCCGAATATGACCTTGAGGAGCCGCTCCTCGGGAGTGAGCTGCTGCTCGCCCTTGGGGGTAACCTTCCCGACCAAAATGTCCCCCTGGCGCACGTAGGTCGAGGGGATCACGATCCCCGATTCGTCCAAGGACTCCAAAGTCTCCACACCGACGTTAGGGATGTCGCGGGTGATTTCCTCGGCGCCGAGTTTGGTGTCGCGCGCCTCCACCTCGAACTCGGAGATGTGGATGGAGGTGAAGACGTCCTCCTTGACCAGCCTCTCGGAGACCAGAATGGCGTCCTCGAAGTTGTAACCCTCCCAAGGCATGAAGCCGACCAGAAGGTTTCGCCCCAAGGCCAGCTGCCCGCCGGAGGTGGCGGGACCATCGGCCAGGACCTGGCCAGTCTTCACGTGGTCGCCGGTCGCGACCATGGGAGCTTGGCTGACGCAGGTGTCTTGGTTGGAGCGGCGGTATTTCCTGAGCTCGTAGAGATCGATCTGATCTTCCTTGGCGTCGGCGCAGACCGCGATGAGATCTCCGGCCGCGTAGATCACCCGGCCGGCGCGCTTGGCCACGATACAGGCCCCGGAGTCGCGGGCCACCGCATCCTCCATGCCCGTCGCCACCAAGGGTGCCTCCGTAATAAGGAGAGGAACTCCCTGGCGCTGCATGTTCGATCCCATGAGGGCACGGTTGGCGTCGTCATGCTCCAGGAAAGGGACCAAGGCCGCGGAGACGGAAACGACCTGCATGGGCGATATGTCCATGTAGTCCACCTTGTTGGGCTCGGCCAAGGGAAAGTCGCCGCGCGAGCGAGAGGCGGCCAGGTCCGCCGCAATGCGGTCCTTGTCCAAGGGCGTGTTGGCCTGGGCCACGATCTTGTCCGACTCCGCGTCGGCGCCCAGATACTCCATGTCTCCGGTGAGCCGCCCCTTGACCACCTTCCGATAAGGGGACTCGATCAACCCGAACTCGTTGATGCGGGCGTAGCTAGCCAGGGACGTGATAAGGCCGATGTTCGGACCTTCCGGCGTCTCGATAGGACAGATGCGGCCGTAATGGGTGTAATGGACATCGCGAACTTCGAAGCCCGCGCGCTTGCGATTGAGTCCGCCGGGCCCCAGGGCCGAGAGACGGCGCTTGTGCGTGATCTCGGAGAGAGGATTGATCTGGTCCATGAATTGCGAGAGCTGGGAGGTCCCGAAGAACTTCCTCAAAATACCGACCAGGGGGGCGGTATTGAGGAGGTTCCTGGGCGTGAGCAGGGATTTGTCCTGAACGCTCATGCGGTCCCGGATCACCCGGGACATCTGGGCCAGGCCCACGCGGATCTGGTTCTCGAGGAGCTCTCCCACGCCGCGCACTCGACGGTTGCCGAGGTGGTCTATATCGTCGAGTTTGATGGGGAAATTCTTGTCCAGGAAGCTGGAAACCGCCCGCCTCCAATCCTGGACGGCGGAGCTCACGTCCACGAAAGAGAATCGGTCCTTTTTCAAGCCCTGCCTGGTCGCATCGTTGTCGTCGTCGCTGTCCTTCTCGTGCAGGTCTATGACGGGAAGCTTGTCCACGGCCTCGCCGCTGACGCGCTTGGCATACTCCAAATACCCGCTCTTGAACTCCCCCAGCCCCTCGAAAGCCTCTCCGCGGATCGGCATGGGCGTGGTGCGGGTCTGGCCCTCGTTCAAGTAGGTCACGCCGCAGTTCAAGGAAATGAGGTATTGGACGGTGGCGATGATGTCCTCAAGGCAAAGGGTGCGGCGTGAAAAGGCAGGCAGGGCGAAATGCTTGTGACGCCGGTTATCCGGGCGGGCCATCACGTCGCGGCGCGCGGCCAGCCTCCACAGGTAGTAGTGAAGCTTCATGGCCACCTTGTGCCGCCCCACCTTGCTCAAATCGTACTTGCGCAGGTTCTTGAAGATCAGGTTGTCGAGATAGGCCTCGGCCTGGCCGGGGACGATGAACTCCTGGCCGCGCAGCTTCTTGTAGATGTCCTGCTGGGCTTCCTTGACGCTCTTGATCTTGTCCTTGCGCAGGGTCTCGAGGATGGTTGGATCGTCCTTCTCGGGATCGCCGGTCAAGAGCTTGATCGAGGAAACTTGCTTGTCGAGCATCCTCTTGATGGCCTCGTGGGTCACCTTTTTGCCGGCCTCGAGGAGAACCTCGCCGGTGCTCTGGTCCACCACGTCCTCCACCGATATCCGGTGGAGCAGCCCCACCATGGTCTCGGGGGAAACCTGGACCTGCTCGTAGGGGTAGAAAATCTTGAGGATGTCCGCGTCCGACTCGATCCCGCAGGCGCGCAGGAAGGTCGTGACCTCGAACTTCTTCTTGCGGTCGATGCGGACGTAGAGGATGTTGTTGAGGTCGAACTCGAACTCGATCCAGGCGCCGCGGTAGGGGATGACCTTGGCGAAGAAAAGTTTTTTGCCCAACGAAGAGATCTTCTTCTCGTCGTCCTCCTCGAAAATGATGCCGGGAGAGCGGTGAAGCTGGCTTACCACGACGCGCTCGGCCCCGTTGATGACAAAAGAGGCCGTCTCCGTCATGATCGGCACCTCGCAGAGCACGACCTCCTGCTCCACTATCTGCTTGAGCTTGCCGGAGGGCTGGCGGGAGGAGAGCCTCAGTATGGCCTTGAGCGGCCGCGAGAAGCTCGAGTCATGGGCCTGCGCTTCCTCTGGGCCGGAGAAGCGCGCCGACCCGAACTCGTAACGGACGAAATCCAGCACCATGCTTCCATCGGCAGACTCGATCGGAAAAACGTCCAGGAAGGCCGCCTGCAGCCCCATGAGCTTGCGCTCCTCGGGGACGCCCTCAAGCTGCATAAAATCCCTAAAGGAATTTTTCTGCATCTCGAGGAGATCCGGCAAAGCCATCGCCTGTGGAATTTTTCCGAACTTTATCTGTTTCATTTCAGCCCCTTATTCCCTGGAATATCTCTACAGACGACATCCTCCTCCCCTCGCGGGGAGGAGGATCGTGGTGACGGGGGGATATGGAAGCAATGACTGGAAACGCTGCGGCATTACTTCAATTCAACGGTGGCGCCGGATTCAGAGAGTTTCTTCTTCATTTCCTCGGCTTGAGCCTTAGGCAGGCCCTCCTTGACGGCCTTGGGGGCGGCCTCGACCAGGTCTTTGGCTTCCTTCAAGCCCAGGCCGGTCAGCTCGCGCACGGTCTTGATGACGGCGATTTTATTCCCGCCGGCATTGATCAGCACCACGGAGAAATCGGTCTTCTCTTCGGCGACGGCGGCTCCAGCGGCGGGAGCGCCGGCGGCCGGGGCGGCCATGACGGCTCCCACGGCGGCGGCCTTCACGCCGAACTTATCCTCAACGGCCTTCACGAGCTCGGAAAGCTCGAGCACGCTAAGATTGGAAATCGCCTCGACGATCTCTTCCTTGCCCAACTTCGTTGCAGTCGACATGTCCTCTCCTGTATGATAGCCCCCGCGCAGCGGGGTTTATCCCTTCCGGGACTATCGGCGGTCTTAGGCGGCCGCCACGCCTTTCTTTTTGTCCTCTAAGGCTTTTAGGACCAGCACAAAATCGCGAATCGGGGCCTGAAGGACTCCGGCGGATTGGGAAACGGCGGAGTACAAAGTGCCGGCGAGCTTGGCCAAAAGCTCCGGCTTGCTGCCCAAGGTCGAGAGAGTCTGGCACTCGCCCGGGGTCATCCATTTCTGGCTGACCAAGCCGGCCTTGATTTTAAGAAAAGGAAATTGCTTCGAGAACGCCGCCAAGACCTTGGCCGCGGCCACGGGATCCTCGGACTCGGAGACCACCATGCCCACCGGTCCCGTGAAAAGCTTCGCGTCCGCGCCGTCAATGCCCGCGCTCTTCAGGGCGTAGCGGACCAAAGAGTTCTTGACCACGGCGAAGCGACAGCGCAAAGGCCGGAGCTTGCCGCGCAGCTCATCGAGTTCCACGAACTTAAGGCCCTGATACTCCGCGAAAAAGAGATGCGGGGCCTTCTTCAAGTTTTCAGCAAGCGCCTTGGCGCCCTCAATTTTGTCGTTCTTTGTCAGTTTCATGCCACTTCTTCCTTTCAATCTTTGAGAGGTTGATGAGACCGGCAACGACCTACTCTCCCAACGCCGAGTTGGGCGTTAGTACCATCGGCCCTGGCAGGCTTAACTTCCGTGTTCGGAATGGGAACGGGTGTGTCCCTGCCGGAAATATCACCGATCTCATCAACCTCTCAAGAAAATTCGAGGCGGGAGTTTCTCTGGGAACCCAATATTTGGTTCTGAGTCCCATGCGGTTACGCAAACGCGCCACCAACTCTCCAGACATATTATAGCACTTTTTAGAGAACAATTAACGTCGCATACGATCGAAGAATACGGCCAAGCCTCACGGACGATTAGTACTGCTTAGCTGAATCCCTCACGAGACTTACACTCGCAGCCTATCAACCCGGTAGTCTTCCGGGGTCCTTTAGTCCCCTTGCGGGGAAGGGAAACCTTATCTTGGAGAAAGCTTCACGCTTAGATGCTTTCAGCGTTTATCTCGTCCGAACTCCGCTACCCAGCTATGCCCTTGGCAGGACAACTGGTATACAGGAGGTTCGTCCATCCCGGTCCTCTCGTACTAGGGACAGCCCCCCTCAAGTTTCCTTACGCGCATGGTAGATAGAGACCGTACTGTCTCACGACGTACTGAACCCAGCTCACGTACCGCTTTAATGGGCGAACAGCCCAACCCTTCCCACCTGCTCCAGCGGGAGGATGCGATGAGCCGACATCGAGGTGCCAAACCT
>JACRDN010000003.1 GCA_016218575.1 Elusimicrobiota bacterium | reverse complement strand
GTACTTCTTGGCCTGCGCCAAGCCCTTCTTCGACAAAAAGTGGGTGATCGCCGCCGTCAACGTCGTCTTGCCGTGGTCCACGTGGCCGATCGTACCTATGTTGACGTGCGGCTTCTTCCTTTCAAACTTAGCTTTTGCCATTCTCGTTTCTCCTAAATTATGTGTGCACGAGTTCTTATTCTACAAAAATTCAGCTGGGAATGGGAATCGAACCCACGACCTTCTCCTTACCATGGAGATGCTCTACCAACTGAGCTATCCCAGCATTACTGGAGCGGGCGATGGGAATCGAACCCACGTAACAAGCTTGGAAGGCTTGTGTTCTACCATTGAACTACGCCCGCATGCAAAAAAGTATTATATCAAAATCCGGAAGCTTTTCGCGGGGCTTGTGATTTTCGCGGACAGGGCTTATTCTAGGGCATGTCTTTCTCCAGGCTGATCTTCCTGCTGGCGCTGGCTTTGGCCGTGGTCCTGCCCGTGAGGTTTTGGGTCCTCGAGCCCATCTATATCGCCACGGCCTCCATGGAGCCCACCTTGCCCGTGGGCAGGCATTTGTTCACGGACAAGATTACGCTGAGATTCAGGCCCTTGAGGCGAGAGGACATCGTCGTGTTTCGCCCCCCGGTAGAGGGCGAGCCAGGGGACTTGGTCAAGAGAGTAATCGGGCTACCAGGCGAAACGGTCGAGATTCGCGCCAAAAAGGTCCTTATTAATGGAAAGGAGCTGGAGGAGCCCTATGTCCAGCATACCCGCGCCGCGGAACATTTGGAGGGGGACAATCTGGGGCCCCTGCCCGTTCCGGCCGGGCAATTATTCGTCCTGGGCGACAACCGCGATGAGTCCCAGGACTCCTCGGTCTGGAGGGATGCCCAGGGCGAAAGGGTTTATTTCATATCCCTTAAGGATGTCGTGGGCCTGGTGAGAGGCGTTTATTAGTGCCAGACATTAAATAGTTTAGATATTAAAAATTAAATTTTGCATTACATCAATAAATAAACTACTAAAGCCAGGCACTATCCGCAGTCCAAGGTCCCACCGATGCCTAGGTCTTTAGCTTCTGTTCAAGAAAAGCGGGTTTGATCCATACTATGCAGTATGAAACCATCAAACCGGCTTTTGACCGTTCTCATCCTGGCGGCCTGGCTCTTGCCTCGGCCCCTGCCCGGCTGCGCCCAGGCCGCTCCAAGCCCCCAAACCCGGGCGCGGAATCTGCTGTCCGCCATAGAGCAGTACAAGGTGTTCTTCAAGAACGACGGCCGCTCCGACATGACCAGCCGGTTCTTGCCCGGCCTCCATGAAATTAAGGAGGGAGCCCTCAATGCCCAGGAGGACTCCCAGATTGAGGCGCTTGAGAAGCGCTTCCTGGTCTGGAAGGACGGGTTTTTGGCCTATTATTTGAGAAGCATTTACGGAACGCGCTTCGCCGATATTAGGCAGTTCGAGACCGAGGCGCAGCGCAGGCTGGATGCCTTGAACGCGGTGTACGGACGCAGGAAAGCCCTGGCGGGCGGCCGCCCCGAGCTTGCCCTCATGCTGGACAAGCTCAAAGCTCGCATCAACAGCGGGGCCTCTTCGGCCGATCTCGGCGCTCTATATGACAACCTGGGCCTGCCCAGGCCGAGCGCGGTCGTGGAGCCCAGGCCCGCGGGAGACATCTCCGCGGCGCGATTTCAGACCGTTCCTGTCGCCCAGGCGGCGCCGCAAGAGCCGGAGTATTCCCTCGCCCTCCCGTACCTCAGGTCTCAAGGAGTCATCGCGGACAGTAAGGAGGTGGTTTCAATTTTGAGGGTCATCAAGGAAGAAGCCGCGGCGGCTGGCGCCGATTGGCTGTTGACCGCGGCGATGGTTCTGCGGGAATCCCATTTCAACCGTTGGGCCTTGGGGGGGGCCGGGGAATACGGGCTCATGCAGCTCATGCCGGGGACCTGGAGCCTGTTCGGCGCGCCGCGGGCGGATCCCTTCGACGCGCGGGCCAACATCCGCGCCGGGATCCGCTACATGGGCTGGCTGTGGGCGCAGTTTGCTCCCAGCTTGGCATTCAACCGGCTTCTTTCCACCGAGAATCCCTGGGCCCGCGCCGACGTCAAGGACGCCATCGCCGCCTACAACGCCGGCCCGGGCAACGCCCGCAGGAGGCACTTCTGGCCCCGGGTGGCCGATTACGTGCGGGGAATCCTTAGGCATTACACCCTCTTGCGGAATTGCTATAATAAGCCGCCGCTTTTGGGCAGTTAGCTCAGCGGTAGAGCACTGTCCTCACACGACAGGGGTCATAGGTTCAAATCCTATACTGCCCACCATTTTTTCAACGCGAAAAGAAGACGTTTATCGTTGGAGATAGCCGCGAGTGGCCTAAAAGCCCATGCTAATTCGATGGCGTCTGTTACCCTAAACGAGATATGGAGCGGCAGGCCGTTGCAGCCCTCGTATTGGTGGTGGTTGTCCCGACTTTCGCCGTTCAGGCGACCCAGACGCGCAGCCTTTCCGCTCCGGCGCCGATTTCCCCGATCGCGGCCCCGCTGCAGTTGCGCGTGGGAAGTCTCCTCAACGACTACCGTGTCGATGCCAAGATCGCCGAAAACGGCGCCACAGCGACGACGATCTATAAAGTATCCAACGCCGAAGGCGCGTGGGCGCTCAAGGAGATGTCGCTGGAGCCCAATCTTGCGGCCGCCGAGAAAACCCAGGAGCAGGCCCAGTTCTTCGCCGAGCATGCCCTGCTTGGAGCGGTTAGCCACCCCAACCTCGCGAAGACGCGGAAAGCTTTCGAGGAGAACGGCAAGCTCTACCTCGTGCGCGAATGGGTGGAGGGCGAGAGCTTGGCCGATCGTCTTGCGAGGGTCGGCCGGCTCTCGCCACAGCAGGCTCTGAACCTGTTGGAGCCGATCATGGGCGCCCTACGGGCAGTCCATGGCAGCGGTTTCGTGTTTCGCGACGTCAAGCCCGACAACATCATGCTTTCAAATGGCGGCGGCGCCAAGCTCATTGACGGCGGCGCCGTGCGCAAGCGGGGGTTCTGGAGCCGCGGCGACACGATCGCTCTGGGCACGCCAGGCTACGCCGCTCCCGAGCAGTTTGGCCGCAAGGCCAATAGCGATCGCCGTTCTGATGTCTACGGCCTGGCCGCCACGCTCCACCATGCGGTCACTGGGATCAATCCGCAGCAGTCGCAGCTTTGGACGTACGCGCCGCCGCATCAAGTCGACAGCAGCATTCCGGAGACCTTCAGCGATGCGCTCATGAAGGCCCTATCTTCCGATCCCGCCGCGCGTTATGCGAGCATGGCGGTATTCAAGAAGGCCCTCTTGGATTCGCTGGGCTTGCCGTCCGGTGGCGCCGCCGGCGGTTTCTTGAGCGGCCTGGTTGCCGTGGGGAATAGGACTGGGATTTGGACGCTGAAGACAGCGGCGCCGACAAGCCGCCCCCCCAGCCGGCCCACGCTCGACGGCCTCACGGCCAAGGACGCTTTGAACGAGTCCATTGTCGGCGTAGCCGGCCGCCTCATCGAAATCCCGGCGGGACGGTTCGGCATGGGCACGCTTGATTATGCGCGGGATCGAAACGACGAGGTCTATCACGATGTCGAGCTCTCCCATCGCATCGTGATGATGGCAGCGCCCGCGACGGCCTTGCAGATGCGCCTGTGGGTTCCGAGCTATTGGCCGAGGGATTTCAATGACAAGCGGCATAGCGACGGAGACGGGCGGCTTGTGGACGGCAAGTACATGAACGCCAATCATCCTGCCGTTAATGTCTCCTGGTTTGAAATGGCCAAGGCCGCCAACAGCGCCTCTAGGGCGGACGGGCTCAAGCCCTGCTACGAGGAAGACGGCCAAGGCAACATCACGGGCAGGCTGACGGCAGCCAGCCCTTACGACTGCGAAGGCTGGCGCGCGCCCACGGAGGCCGAGTGGGAGCGCGCGGCCAGAGCTGGCGTGGGCGCTCCTGATTGGCCCTATTGGTTCGGCTACAACGACAACAACGAGCTGGTCAAGTACGGCTGGTACGATAAGAACGCTCAAGACCGCACCCACGCTGTGGGGCTGCTTTTGCCCAATCCAATGGGCTTTTTCGACATGAACGGTCTCGTTTGGGAATGGATGGGGGATTGGTACGAGAAGGATTATCCGACGGGGTTTGTCGTCGATCCCTTCGGGCCGAACGCGGGCTCGTGCCGGGTCATGCGGGGCGGCTCCTGGGTCAACTGGGCCGTCTGCCTCCGCTCCGCCTATCGCTACGGCGACGACCCGGGCCCCCGCGTTGGCGGCGTTGGGTTTCGCCTCGCGAGGTCCATTCCTTGACCCTCGGGACCTTCTGGACGGCAGTTATCGGCCCAGGCCGTACCGGATGTTTTCCATCTTTTCCGCTCAAATATAAGCTATACTAACCTGGACGTAAGGAGACTCGCATGGCCGCGACGAAGGAAGTCCGGTCTGGGTCCTAGTTAACATCAGAGAGGAAACACAAGTAATGTCTACTGGAAAAGTGAAGTGGTTCAACGATCAGAAGGGCTTCGGCTTCATCACGCCGGATGATGGCTCTAAAGATCTTTTCGTGCACCATTCGTCCATACTGGGCGATGGCTTCAAGAGCCTCGCGGAGAATCAGGCCGTCGAGTATGAGAAGCAAGACTCCGATAAAGGCCCCCGCGCCGCTAACGTTAGAAAACTCTAATCAGAGTCAGCAGGCAAGCCCCGCGGCGCGAAAGCGCCGCGGGGCTTTTTATTGCGGCTGGCGCCGCTTCAGCTTGAGCTCGGTGAAGCCGGCCAAAGCCTGCCGATTGATGTCCCCGGCCTCCGCCCGCCTGCTCGTGGAGGGAGAGCGCGCCGCACCCTTGGGTCGCGGCGTCCACCTTTGTCCTGTCAAGAAAGGGAAATAATTTAGCCGCGGGAGGCGAAGATATCCACCGAACTTCGCCGGGAAGTTCGGTGGATAAGTCCTGCGGCTCGCGCTTCCCAGCGAGATCCAGCGCGCTGGCGAGCAATGGCTTGGGCCGAGAATGCTAGCATTAACCGACAATGGCCATGACCTGGCGCCGGAGGCTCGAACTCCTCGTCGTGAACCCCTCTCTTTGGTACGACAAGGGCGTCCTTTTTCGGCTGGAGGAGCGGGAGACGCGGGACGCTGCGGGGCAGGGCCTGGTCAAGGACCTTGCGGCTTTCGCGGGCGGGCTCAAACGGCGGGAATATCCGAGCCTTCGGCTCAAGCTTTGGATCGCTCCCGACGAAACGCACCACAGCGTTTTCCCTGGGGCCGCGATGCGGGGCCTGCAGTGGGTATTAGGGAATGATAAAATCCCGTGATGCTGCCTCTTCTGCTTCTGTCCATTTTTCTTGGGCCCGCCCAAGCGCGGCAAACGCAACTCAACGTTGTGGTCGTGGACATTTGTTCGGCGCGGGCCGATCACTTCAGCTTTTACGGTTACGCGCGCAAAACGACCCCGGGGCTGGAGGCCTTGGCCAAGGAATCCGTGGTCTTCGATCGGGCCATGGCCCAGTCCTCCTGGTGCCTTCCCAATTACGCGACCTTGCTGACGGGCCACGTGCCCGAGGTTCACGGCCAATACAGCAGCGTGCCCTTTCGCCCCTTGCCCGACTTCGAGACCACCTTGGCCGAGAGAATGCGGCGGGGCGGCTACAAGACCGCGGCCTTCACCGGGGGGATTTATTTTCTTCCCGCGTGGGGGCTGGAGCGGGGCTTCGAGACCTTCGTCAACTACTTCTCCACCGCGACGGCCCTGCCGGCTCCCTTTGACCAGTCTTTCCCGGCCATGACCCGGTGGATAGACAAAAACAGCCAAGCCCCTTTCTTCCTCTACGCGACCGTGGACGATCTCCATGCTCCTTATCAATCCAAGGACCCCGACCGCTATGACCCGGGTTATGAAGGAATAGCCCACGACACGGCCACCCTTTCGGTGGGATTTTTCAGGGCTTACAACGGGGAGCCGGGCGTCCCGGCGGACATGGAGCGCCGGGCCGAGGAGTTCCGCGGGGACCGGAGGCATTTGAGGCATCTGGTCTCCCACTATGACGCGGCCTTGGCCGAGGTGGACCGGAGAATATTCGAGTTCGTGGACTTTCTCAAAAAGAAGAATTTGTGGGATAGCTCTCTTGTCATTATCACGGCCGATCATGGGGAGCTGTTGGGAGAGCACGGCCTTTTGGGCCATACCGAGGGGTTGTATGAGCCGATCTTGAGGGTCCCTCTCATCCTTCACCATCCCTTATATCCGGATCGGCGCGGCGAGCGCGTCTCGGAGCTTGTCGAGCGCATTGATCTGACGCCGACCATCCTGGACGCGGGGGGCATCGGGTACGAAGAAGAGGAACTGCAGGGGCGCAGCCTCGCACCCCTGCTGTCCGATCGCGGCGGGTCGTGGAGGGCTTGGGCCTACGCCAGCTCCAAGCGCAACATGGCGCAGCCGGCCGGCCCGGACATTGACGAGCGCGTGATACGCGACAAGAAGTGGAAGCTCCATTGGTACAGTTACAAGGAAAGCTTCGAGCTCTACGACCTGGAGAACGATCCTTCGGAGGCCGCCGACCTGGCCTCGGCGCGCCCCGAGGTGGTGCAAAGACTGGCTTTCGAGCTTCTCAAGCAGGTCGAGCTTTTGCGCCCTCATGCCCCCGGCCTGCCTTCCGGCAAGAGCGCCGCCTCTTCAAGGCCTTTGTCGCGCTTGGCCGATTGATTTTACTGAGGGGCAATTGCGTCGCGACTGGTGAACAATCCATAGCGACTTTCCTAGATTTCTCCTCGTTTCTCGAGACTTTTATATTCGACAAGGGAATAGACGACCGGTATTAAGGCTGCCGCGATCAGCATGACGAACGCGGGCACAAAAGGCAGGCCGGCAAGCACCGCGATACACCCTGTGATTCCGCTGGTGCAATAGAGCCGAGCCGCAAAGCGGTGGGTATTGTTCCAGACCCGCTCGCTGGCCAAGGTCCAGGGAACGCGAACCCCGATCCAAAAGTTCCTCCGGACCTTTCCCAATACATTCCCCAGTAGGCCAAAAAAAAGAAATATTCCCGCCACGAGAGCGCGGCTCACATCGGTCGAGTCGGATAATCCGGCCCAGAGTGTGATGGCGTGAATGTAGCCGAGGAGTCCGATAGTCAAGATCATCAGGAATTCGTAAGTCTCCCGAAAGTTGTCCACCTCAAAGCATTTGGGCGAAAGCCAGGGCAATATTTTAGTGAGCCCTAGCATGGCCAGCATGATAGCAGGCATGAGAAAAACTACAAAATGCTTGGCCATGTAGCCGTCCACTTCTCCGTGGATGTTCCAGTGTGTCGGCATCTCGCTTGGAAGCTGTGGATATGTAATCAGCGCTGCCGCGAAAGCAATGAGGATCAAGCCGGCTCCCCATGCCAGGGTGCTCTTCTTCATTTTCGTTCCCTCCTTTTATGAGATGAATCCAGCATGTCCATGGCCCAGCCCATGACGTCCTGCATGACGGTCGTGTTGAGCGAATAGTAAATCAGGGTTCCTTCCCGCCGGCTTGTGATCAGTTTCGCCTCCTTGAGTACCGCAAAGTGGTGTGATACGGTGGGTTTGGTCATATCGAAACGCATGGCTAGGGCGCCTGCGGTCATTTCTCCGCGGCCTAGGAGTTTTAGGATTTCGCGTCGAGTAGGATCCGCTAAGGCTTTGAATATATTATTCATGGGTGTCTAATTAGATAACTATCTAATTATAGCATCAACCGGTTGCGCGTGTCAAGTATCCAGCAATTCGGGGAACCGCGGGGCTCGAGATGCTTGGCGGCTCAGATCAACAATTCGTGGCGGCAACAAATGCCAACGCCTCGGCTGGAACGCCCAATAGTTGGGCCGACTGATTCAGATGCTCTGGCCGCGGCTTGGTTGTCCGTGGGGCTTGTCTACAACTGGTGGTCGCTGTTCGTTCGGCTTGCCAGTCCCGAAGGACTCAACTGGCTTGTGAAAGTCAGCTGGTATTGACAGCGTGCCGAGGCCATCCTATGTTCGAGAAGTTCGGTATAACGCCCAGGGTCGAAGTCATGTTCGATTCCTATGAAGTCGCCGCCGAGCGTCTTTTGGGAACGAATAGTTGGAGTCTTTTCCCCGATTGGATCGCGGAGCTTTATACCGGTCTTTCCTGCCTGGCCCCGCCCAAGGGCTGGGAGGCTCCGGTTCGGGTGGAGATGATTCGGTCCAAGAACAGGCTCGGGACCAAGGTTATTAAACGGTTGTGTCGGCGGCTCCGAGAAGATTTTAAAAAAGCTGCCGCAGGAAATACGCGCAGTGCAATGGCCAGAGCTTGACGCGCAGGCAGTCGGCGTCGCTCGCCCTTTTAATTTGCGCCATGACGGATATGAGGCCTCTTTATTACGACGTGGTCAACAGCCCGACGGGCCGGTTTCTTTGGTATAATATGTTAAATGGCGCTGACCAAGGAGGACCTCACCCTTCTCATCGCCCTGCAGGAACGGGACGGCGCCCTGGATAAGCTCAAAAGCCAAATGGAGGCCGTGCCCCGGGAGACAGGGCTTTTACGGGAGCGCCTCGATGGGGAGAAGGGGGCCTTGTCCCAAGCCAAGGCCCGCCTCCAGGGCCTGGAGAAGAAGAAAAAGGAAAAAGAGCTGGAGCTCTTCCAAAAGGAAGAGGCGGTTAGAAAACACTCCATGGAGCTTAATCAGGTCAAGACCAACGATGCTTTCAAGGCCCTCCAGCTCGAGATAGAGCAGGCCAGGTCCGAGGGCGGCGACATAGAGACCGAAATTCTCCAGATCATGGAAGATTTGGACGTCTGCCGCAAGGAAGAGAAGTCCTTGCAGTCGGAGTTTGGACATAAGGAGAAGGAGTTCAACGCCCAGATTGCGGTTTTAGAGGCTCGATTCACCGAGGTCAAAGGGCGTTTCGACGCGGCCAAGGCGCAGAGGGACCAATTGGCCGTTCCCCTGCCCGCGGAGATGCTGCGGGTCTACGAGCACATCCGTTCCCGCGGCAAGCCGGACGCCGTGGTCCCGATAGAGGGAGAGCTCTGCAGCGCCTGCCGCATTTCATTGGCTCCGCAGGTGATCGTGGAGGCCATAAAGGCAAAACAATTGGTCACATGCGAGAATTGCCTCAGGATTCTCTACCGCCCCCAGGCCATCGCGGCCCGCGCGGTTTGACGATTTAGGAACCGGCCGGAGGATCGCTCGCCTGCGAGGGCGGGAGGAACTTCCGAACTCCATAGAGCGCGGCGCCTGTCGAAAGGCAGGACCACGGGAACGAAAGGCCTCGTGGATGGAAAGTGCCACAGAAAACAAACCGCCCGGGCGCTTAAAGCTTGAGCGCTTTGGCAAGGGTGAAACGGCGGGTTAAGAGCCCACCGCCCGGGCCGCGAGGCTCGGGGCACGGCAAACCCCGCCGGGAGCAAGGCAATAGGGCGGCTTGCGCGGCTCGCGCGGTCCCTGCCGCGAGGCAGGGGCGGCCGCCCGGTAGCCGCTGAGAGAAATGATCCTCCAGGGCGGGGGCGACTCCGCCTGGACAGAATTCGGGGTACAGGCCGGTTTCCTGAATTTAGCCGCAGGGCTTGGCCCTGCGGCTGATGGATGCTTCGCCGGGGCCGGCGACGCGCCGGCCCCCTACTTCTCCAGGGCGTGGGGCTTGGATTCCTGCCAAGAGGCGGGGCTGATGCGGATAAATTCCGCCTTTTCCCAGAACTCGGCCAAGGTTCGGGCTCCTGAGTAACTCATTCCCGAGCGCAAGCCTCCCTGCAGCTGGCAGATCACGTCCGCCACCGGGCCGCGGTAGGGGGTCATGGATTCGACCCCTTCCGGCACCATTTCGGCGACCTCGATGGGGTCGAGATCCTCCTCGCTTCTCTCGCGCCTTCTGCGGCTGATGGTTGCGGTGACCGAGGCCATGCCGCGGTAAATCTTGTAGCGGCTGCCGTTTCTCACGATGATCCAGCCCGGGCTTTCCTCGGTGCCGGCCAAGAGGCTGCCGAGCATGACGCAGGAGGCCCCGGCCGCGAGGGCCTTGGCGATGTCTCCCGAGTCCCGGATGCCGCCGTCCGCGATGACGGGGATCCCGCGCTCGCGGGTGATCCGGGCGCAGTCGAGAATGGCGGTGAGCTGGGGGACTCCGGCCCCGGAGACGATGCGGGTGCTGCAGATCGAGCCCGGCCCCACCCCGACCTTGATCCCGTCCGCGCCGGCGGCGGCCAAGTCGCGCGCTCCCTCGTAGGTGGCCACGTTGCCGGCCACGACCTGGGCCTCCGGCCAACGCCTCTTGAGTTTTTTGACGGCCTCGACCACGTGCTCGGCATGGCCGTGAGCCACGTCCACCACGAGGACGTCGGCCCCGGCTTTGAGAAGGGCGGCGGAGCGTTCGAGGTAGTCCCCGACCACGCCTACGGCGGCTCCCGCGAGGAGGCGCCCTTTTTTGTCCATGGAGGCCTCGGGATGGAGCTTCTTCATCTTAAGGTCCTTGGCCGTGATGAGGCCCATGAGCATGCCCTTGCCGTCGATGAGAGGGAGCTTCTCGACCTTGCTCTCGCGCAGGACGTCCCGCGCCGCGTCGAGGGATATCCCGGGCTTGGCCGTGATGAGCTTCTTGGACATGACCCGGCGCAGGGGCGTCCGGGGGTCCGCCTGGAATTGGATGTCGCGCTCTGTGACTATCCCCACGAGTTTCCTGTCCTTGTCCACCACGAGCAGGCCGCCGACGGAATGCTCGCGCATGAGCTTTTGGGCCTGGGCGATGGTGTCCTCGGGCGAGACGGTGTAGGGCTGCTCGATGATGATGTTCTCCGCCCTCTTGACCTTGGCGACCTCGTTTACCTCCTCCTCGATGGAGAGAAAGCGGTGGATGACGCCGAGGCCCCCCAGTTTGGCCATGGCCACGGCCATGCGCGCCTCGGTGACCGTGTCCATGTTGGCCGAGGCGATGGGGCATTTGAGGGCCACGCCCTTGGAGAAGCGGCCCTCCGTCTCCACGTGCTTGCGCGAGGCGACGCCGGAGCGCTTCGGGACGAGGAGAACGTCGCGAAAGGTGATGCCCTCTCTCATGCCCCCATTATATATAAAAGCGGATTCCCGGCCCGCGGGGTTTTTTCTTTGATAAAATAGGGCGTGGCTTTTCCAGCGACTCGGCTCAGGCGCTTGCGCCGCAGTCCCGCCATGAGGCTTCTCACGCGCGAGACGGCTCTTTCGCCCCGCGATTTCGTCATGCCCTTCTTCGTTCGCCCCGGCAAGGGGGAGCGCCGGCCGATCAAGTCCATGCCTGGGCATTTCCAATATTCGGTGGACGAGCTGGTCAAAGCCCTGGGGCCCGTGGTTTCCGCCGGGATCCCAGCGGTGATTTTGTTCGGCATCCCCGACAAAAAAGACGCCAGAGCCTCCGGCGCCTACGCCGAGGACGGGATCACCCAGAGGGCGCTCTCCGCCGCCAAGGAGCGCTACCCCGGCCTGATCTTGATGGCGGATCTCTGCTTCTGCGAGTACATGGATCACGGGCATTGCGGCGTGGTCAAAGACGGCGCGATCTTGAACGACCCCACCTTGGAATTGGCCGCCAAGACCGCGGTGTCCCAGGCCCGGGCCGGGGCCGACGTGATCGCGCCGAGCGGGATGATGGATGGGCAGGTGGCCGCCATCCGGAAGGCCTTGGACGGGGGGGGGCTTTCCATGACGCCGATCCTGGCTTACGCCGCCAAATACGCCAGCGCTTTCTACGGGCCCTTCCGAGAGGCGGCCGAGTCTCCGCCCGGCTTCGGCGACCGGGCCTCCTACCAGATGGACCCCGGCAACATCCGAGAGGCCCTGCGCGAGGTGGCCCTCGACGTGGAGGAGGGGGCCGACATGCTCATGGTGAAGCCCGCCCTTGCCTACCTGGACGTGCTCAGGGCCGTGCGAGACAAGTTCGGCCTGCCCACGGCGGCCTACAGCGTCTCGGGCGAGTTCGCCATGATCAAGGCCGCGGCCCAAAACGGCTGGATCGACGAGAAAAGAACGGCCTTGGAGTCCCTTCTCGGCATCAAGCGCGCCGGGGCCGATTTCATCCTCACCTATTACGCCCTGGAGGCGGCCCGTTGGCTGGCCTAGCCTCCGAAAAACTGTTCGCCCGGGCGCAAAAGGTCTTGGCCGGAGGCGTCAATTCCCCGGTCCGGGCCTTCAGGGCCGTCGGGGGATGCCCGCGCTTCATGCGCAGGGGTTCCGGCGCCTACCTCTTCGACGCGGACGAGCGCCGCTACATAGACTACTGCTTGTCCTGGGGTCCCCTCATCCTGGGCCACGCCAGGACCGAGATCGTCGAGGCCGTCAAGGCCTCGGCGGCGATGGGCTCGACTTTCGGGGCTCCGACCGAGGGGGAGGTTCTGCTGGCCGAGAAAATCCAGGAGGCTTTCCCCTCGATGGAGCTGGTCCGGCTGACGAGCTCGGGCACCGAGGCCGTGATGAGCGCCTTGCGCGCGGCCCGCGCCCGCGCCGGCCGGGATCTGGCGGTGAAATTTTCCGGCTGCTACCACGGGCACGTGGACAGTCTCTTGGTCCAGGCGGGTTCCGGGGCCATGACCTTGGGCGCGCCCGATTCGGCCGGAGTGCCGGAGTCTTGGGCCAAGACCACGATCACGCTGCCTTACAACGATTTGAAGGCGGTCGAAGGCGCCTTTGCCCGCTGGGGAGAGCGCATCGCGGCCGTGATCGTGGAGCCCGTCGTGGGCAATATGGGAGTGGTGAGCCCCAGGGATGGCTTCCTCCAGGGCCTGCGCCGGATCACGAGCCGGGCCAAGTCCGTTCTCATCTTCGACGAGGTGATCACCGGCTTTCGCCTCTGCTGGGGCGGAGCCCAGACCTTGCTGAAGATCAAGCCGGACCTCACCTGCCTCGGGAAAATCGTGGGAGGGGGAATGCCGCTGGCGGCTTACGGCGGCCGCCGGGATATCATGGAGCTCGTGGCTCCCTTGGGCCCGGTCTACCAAGCGGGCACTCTCTCCGGAAATCCCGTGGCGGTGGCGGCGGGCCTGGAGTGCCTTCGAATTCTCGAGGAGGAGAAGCCCTACGAGCGCTTAGCCCAGCTCACGGAGTACCTCGCCCAAGGAATCGCAAGGCAAGCCGACAAAGCCGGGGTCCCCCTGCGCATCCATTCCGCGGGGTCCATGTTCACGCTATTCTTCTGCGCCTCCCCCATCCACGACTACGAGACCGCCAAGCGCGCCGACGCCAAGGCTTACGCGCGCTTTTTCCACAAGATGCTGGGCCAAGGCGTCTACCTGCCTCCGGCTCAATTCGAGGCGGCCTTCGTCTCCTACGCCCACACGGCGGAGGACTTGGATGCCACCATCGCGGCGGCCGGCAAGGCCTTCGCGTGAATTACTGGCTCATGAAGTCCGAGCCGGCGGTTTTTTCGATAGAGGGCTTGCGCCGGGCGCCGGGCCGGACTAGCGGCTGGGACGGGGTGCGCAATTACCAGGCCCGCAATTACATGAGGCAGATGAGGCCGGGAGACGGCGTCTTCTTCTATCATTCCAACGCCGACCCTTCCGGGATCGCCGGCCTGGCCGAGGTGGTCCGGGAGGCTTACCCGGATCCGAGCCAATTCGTTCCTAGGGGCGCTCATTTTGATCCCAAGGCCTCGCCTGAGCGCCCTATCTGGTACCAGGTGGACGTTCGTTTCGTGAAGGTCTTTAAAAGATTCCTATCTCTCGAAGAGCTCCGAGGCATTCCCTTGTTGAGGGGCATGCCTCTCTTCAGCCGCAGCCGCCTCTCGGTCCAGCCCGTCACCCGGGCTCAATGGGACGCGATTCTTAAATTATCGGCCTAAAGTCGGCAAGGCCGGCTCCTCGATGGCCTCGAGGAGCTTCCAAAACCGTCCCGCCGTGTGGATCCTCTTGTCGGGATTCGGGTGCAGGGCCCAGGCAATGAGCTCATCGGCCGCGGCCGGGATGTTGGGCGCGATCTGGGAGGCTTTGTGGTAGTCCCGAGAGGCCTTGATCGCGGCGCCGGCCGAGCCGGGGTAAGGCCTCAGGCCGGTGAGCATTTCGTATAGGCAGACCCCCAAAGAGAAGATGTCCGACTCTGGCAGGACCCGGCCGTAGCTCTGCTCGGGGGACATGTATTCCGGGGTTCCGGCCGCGGTCTCGCGCAGGCTCAGGTCCTGACGCCCGATGCCGTGGCAGGAGATCCCGAAGTCCATGATCTTGGCCACGCCCTCTGGAGTCACCATGATATTGGAGGGCTTTAGATCCCGGTGGATGATCTGGCGCTCGTGCGCGAAGTCGAGGGCCTCGCAGACCTGCCTGAGCAGGCGCTTGCTCTCGGCCAGAGACAGCCGTTTCTTTTCGCGCAGGAGGTGGTCCAAGGGCTCGCCGTCGACCAGCTCGAAGACCAGGTACAGGCCGGTGTCGTCCTCGATGATGGAGTAAATGTCTATGATGTGGGGATGATGAAGGCAGGCCACGGTCCGCGCTTCCTCGAGGAGGCGCGCCCTGGCCTCGGCCTCGACCTTGAGCTCCTCGCGGATCATCTTGATGGCGACCTTCCTTTGCAGGGAGCGGTCGAAGCCCTCGAAGATGACGCCCATGCCGCCCATGCCGATGGTTTTCCCGATCTCGTATTTTTCGCGGACGCTGGCCGCCGTGGGGATTTCAGCCAAGCCGTCGCCTCCGCCGTCCCGGTGGGATCGCCGGGGCGGCTTTCCGGGGCGCAGCAATCCCAAGGCGATCAAGGACCCCCCAAGGGCCGCGCTCAAGGCCAAGGCCAGGAAGGCATTGCGCCGCGCCTGCTTCCTTTGAGCCCAGATGGGGGAGGCCCCTTGATAGTGGCTGGAAGGCAGGGGCTCCGGCTCGAGCCCGTGGCGGGCCGCCGCGTCGCGGTAAGCGGCCTCAAAAAGGGGGCTCAAGAGGGCGGCCTCCTTGAGCTCGCTCAGCATGGAGGTGAGGTCCCCCTGGAGCTCGTGGGAAGCCCCCAGGTTGGCGAAAGCGTAGGGATTTTTGGGATTGATCTCTAGCGAGTGGAAGGAGTCCGCGATGGCGTCGTTGGGGCGCCCCAGCCGGTTGAAGGCCCAGGCCCTGGCGTCGCGGGCCGCGGTGTCGCTCGGTCTTAAGACCAGGGCCCTGGTGGCGTCCTGGACGGCCTTCTCGTATTCTCCCAGGAGGTTGTAGGCCGCGGCCCTATAGTAATGGCCGAGGAAGCTGCCGGGATCCGATGCCAGGGCGCGGGCGGCCTCCTCGACGGCTCCCGGATAGTCCTTGAGGGCGATCTTGTCCGCCGCCTTTTGCAGAAGTCGCGCCGCTGAAGGAGGCCCGGGGATGCCGCTGGGGTAGCGGATATTCTCCTCGACTTGGCTTATCTGCTCGGAAGTGTTGTGGTACTGCCTCCGGATTTGCGCGGGAAGATCGGATCGGTAGAGTTCGAGGCTCACAGCGCGCACCTTGTTTTCGGAGAGCTTGGCCAGGGCCGAGGCGGTGGCGTCGTCTGGGTCGAGGGCCAATGCCATTTTGGCTTGCGCCAAGGCGACGTCCTCGTTTCCCAAGCCGTAGGCGGCCATGGCCTTGGCCCGGTGCGCCAGGGGATTGCCTGGATCGGCCCGCAGGGCGGCCTCGGCGTCGGCGAGGGAGCCTTGGTAATCCTTGAGGCCGAAGCGGGCGGTGGCGCGGCTCAAGAGAGCGTCGGGATCCTGGGGCTGATCCAGCAGGATGAGATCGGAAAGGCGCAGGGCCTGTTCCCAATGTCCCGCGCTGTTGTTGAGCCAGGCAAGCCTCGCGCAGGCCTTGCGCCTGGCGGCCGGCGGCGCCGAGAAGAGCTCGAGGCTCGAGGCCGCGGCGTTGATCTCGTCGAGGCCTTCCCGAACCACGGCCTGCCTTCGTTCGGCGGATGCGTCGCGGGTTTTGCGCAGGAGAGCTTCCATGGCCTGGAGGAGGGGCTGCTGCCCCGGAAA
Organism: Elusimicrobiota bacterium; assembly: GCA_016218575.1. NCBI lineage: Bacteria > Pseudomonadati > Elusimicrobiota > Elusimicrobiota bacterium. The sequence goes on along the minus strand of JACRDN010000003.1, from coordinate 20,757 downwards.
CGGAGGGTCTTCCTTTATGGAATCGTAGGCTTGCCTCAGTATATGGGCCGGCGGCCCGTCGCTCCGGGCGGCCGCGGCCGCCGGGGAGGAGGCCAAGAGGAGACAGGCGAGGGCCAGCACGAAGCCACGCATTTGGGAGAGTTTAGAGGTCGTAGGGGGAGGCTGTCAAGTTGTATAATTGGCCATGCTGGTCCGCCTTTGCTGTGTCGACGGGACCAACGTCGTGAGGGGCTGCTTCGGCTACGCAGGCCCCGCCTTCGAGGAGCAGGAACTCTCCGATAACCGATACCTTTCTGAGGCCTTGGCCCGGCTTTGCGAGGGATTGGCCGGGCGCGTCGAGGTGGAGCTTTTCTTCGACGGCCCTTGCCGGGCGCCGTTGGCCTCCTCGGCCCGAGCCGCCAATTTCAGGATCCGCTTCGCCGAGGGCCTTAAAGCCGATGACGTCATCCTCGATCGCGTGAGAGCAGGCCGGTACCTCGGCCAGGGACGGGTTTGCGTGGTCACGGCAGACTCGGAGCTAGGGCGCAGGGTTCTAGAGGAAGGCGGGCGCTGGGCGCGGTTTTTCCCCGGAGACCCGGTGGAGCGAGTGCTCTCTTTGATTGAGAGCCGCTTTCTAAGGTAGTATTTAGCGAGTTCATGGCCGAGAAACCGGACGTGGTGGTGGTGGGCGGTGGGATCATGGGCGTGAGTGCCGCCTATTGGCTGGCCTCTAGGGGCAAGAGCGTCGTCCTCCTCGACCAAAGCGGCATCCCCAACGCCGCGGCCGCATCGGGCGACCACCTGCGCGTTTTCCGCTTGAGCTACGGGAAGGACGCTTTCTATACGGCCATGGCCATGAAAAGCCTTCCCCTCTGGCTCGAGTGGGGGGCCCAGGCCAATGAGTCCCTCCTCCTGCAGAACGGAGTCCTGGATTTGGCCGTGACCGCGCGCGGCTACGAGGAGGACAGCTTCCGGGTCCTCAAGGAAATGAAAGTCCATGCGGTTAGAATGGAGAAAGGCGAACTCCGCCGCCATTACCCCATGCTCAACACCCGCGCCATCAAGTACGGGATATTTCACAAGGATGGCGGGATGCTTTGGGCCTCGCGCGCGACCGCGGCGGTCTGCGGACTGGCGCAGAGGAAAGGGGTGAGGGTCCGCACGCAGACCAAGGCGGAGAGTCTGGTGCGCGCCCGGGGGAAAATCCTGGCCGTCAAGGATTCGGAGGGCAAGCAATGGAAGGCTGAAAGCTTTCTATTCACCGCCGGCTATTGGACGCCCCAGCTCCTCAAGCCCTATAAGATACCCCTCAAGGTGACTCGCCAGCAGCAGCTTTACTTGAGGCCCCCCATCAATCGCGGCCGCTATCGTCCCGAGCACTTCCCCGTGTTCGCCGCCTTGAGCCAGGGTTTCTACGGGTTCCCGCTGCATATCCATGGCTTCATGAAGATCGGGGACCACGGCAAGGGGCCGACGGCCAAGCCCGAGGCCGGAGCCCAGATCACACCCGCCTTTGAAAGAAAATGCCGGGCCTTTCTCAAGCGCTTCATGCCGGAGCTTTCCGACTTCACGGAGAGCGAGGGCTCTGTCTGCTACTACGACAACACCAAGGACGGCGATTTCATCCTGGACCGCCTACCGGGCGCCGCGAACGCCTTCGTGGCCTGCGGATTTTCGGGCCACGGCTTCAAGTTCGCGCCCCTGATCGGCAAGACCATGGCGGAGTTCATGACCTCGGCTAGGCCCGAGCTCAACATGCACCGCTTCCGGCTATCCCGTTTTTAACGGGAATCCATCACTTCGCCTTATGGGGCGGCGGGGGTTCGTTGAGAAGCAGCCAATACAGCCCGAGCTGGGCCACGGCGGAGGCGAATTCCGTGAAATCAACGGGCTTGCGGATGTAGCTGTTGGCGCCTAGGCTGTAGCCATTGAGCCTGTCTTGCTCCTCCTTGGAAGAGGTAAGGATCACGATGGGCAGGAGTTTCGTGCGCTTGTCTCCCCGAAGGCGGCTCAAGACCTCGAGGCCGTCCATCTTGGGCAGATGGAGGTCGAGGAGTATTACCGCGGGCATCACGGAGGCGCCGCGGAGTAAATCCAGGGCCTCGATCCCGTCGTGGGCCACGACGATTTCGTTTTTGATGTTGCTTCTCTTAAGGGCGCGCAGCATCAAGGTCACGTCGTCTGGGTCGTCCTCGACGAGGAGAATGATCTTATTTTCCATAGATTGCTCCGGGCAAGGTGAAGTAGAATACCGCTCCCTTCTCTACGGCGCCTTCCGTCCAAATGCGGCCGCCATGCTTGCGCATGATGCGCTGCGCGGTGGCCAGCCCGATCCCGGTTCCGGGAAATTCCGCCGAGCCGTGCAGCCGCTGGAAGGGGGTGAACAACTTGCCGGCGAAGGCGGGATCGAAGCCCGCCCCATCGTCCCTGATGAAATAGGCGGCTTGGCCGTCTGCCTGCGTCAGGCCGAACTCGATGCGCGCCCGAGCGTGCTTGGACGTGAATTTCCAGGCGTTTTGCAGGAGATTTTCCAGGACGCTGCGCAGGAGGTGCGCGTCGGCCATGGCCGCGAGATTAGGGGCGACGGCAAATTCGACTTTCCGGCCGGGCTCGCCATTCCTGAGCCCGGCCGCGATGGATTCCACCAATGCGCTGAGGTCGACCCGCTCGAGGCGGAGCTCCGTTCGCGTCACGCCGGAAAGCTCGAGCAAGCTGTCTATGAGCCGCCCCATGTCCTGACTTGCCGCGCATAGGCGCTCGAGGAATTCATGTCCCTTCGGGCCTATTTCCCCGCCGCAATCCTCGACCAGGGCCCGGCAGAAGCCGTTGATTTTGCGCACGGGAGCCCTGAGGTCGTGGGCTACGGAATAGCTAAAAACTTCCAGGTCCTTGTAGGCGGATTCGGTTTCCGCCTTCGCCTTTCGCAGGGTTTCCTCCGCCATTTTGCGCCGGCTGATGTCATGCAGGACCAAGACCACGCTCGCCCCCCCCCTCTTCAAGGCGGACTTGGGCCGCGAAAACTTCCAAGGACAGGGTCTCAGAGTCTTGTTGAAACTCGAAATCTTGGGACACGGACGAAGGCGACTTCAAGGCCAGGTGGGCCGGATGGGAATCGGGAGGCACGGCTTTTCCCCCGCGGCGCAGGGGCAGGAGATTGACAAGGTCCTTTCCGAGAGCCTCCAGGCTTGCGCGTTTGATCAGGGCGTTGAAGGGTTTGTTGCCCCACTGGATTTTACCGGATTCATTGACCCAGACGATGGCGTCGTTGATGGCTCCGAGAGCGACCTCGAGCTTTCCTAGAGTCGCGCGCAGCTCCGAAACGAGCTGGCTATCGCCGGGCATGCGCTCTCAATCCTTCTTGAGCGGCCGGATCGTCGCCGCGAACGTCCAGTGCTTGCCGTCATGCTCGGCCGCTATGTAGTGCTCGGCGTCGAATTCCCTTCCGTCCTTCTTGATTGCCTTGAGCTTTAGGGCTTGATTTAGGAGAGTCGGCTTTCCCGTGGAAAGGAAGCGGGAAAATCCCAGGTGGTGCGCGTCGCGCAAGTCCTTGGGAATAATGACGGTCAAGGGTCGCCCCAGGATTTCCGTGCGGCTCCAGCCGAAAATCTCCGTGAAGGAGGGGTTGATATCGGTTATGTTCCCATTGTGATCGGCGACAATGACGGGAACGTCGGTCCTTCGCGCGACGTCCTCGATTGTGTTCATTCGTTTAATTATATCTAATGGCCTCATGAAATATACCATATTGGCGTTTTTGGCCGTTTCTTCTGCGGCCGCCGCGGTCAAGGCCGCTTCCCCGGTTGACCCGGAAGTCATCTACGGGGACGATGATCGCAAGGACCTCTACCAAATCCGGGACCCAAAAGTCCTGGCCTTGGCCGGCTCCACGGTGGCTTTGTTCGAGGCGGGGGATGTCTCCCTCGATAGGGGCCAGGCCCTCCTTTCCTCCTCGCCTTACGGCGAGGGCATGCGCCTCTGCTCCGACGAGCCCTTCTACGAGCAAGGGTCCGGGGCCTTCTGCTCCGGCTTCTTGGTGGCTCCCGATCTTGTGCTCACCGCCGGGCATTGCCTCAGGAGCGAGTCCGCCTGCAGGAGCACCAAGTTCGTTTTCGGCTTCGGAATCATGGATAAGAGCATCGGCACTCCGAAGAGCGTGCCGGCCGGCGAGGTTTACGGGTGCAAGGCCTTGGTCGGGCGCAAGGAGGAGGGTCGCGGCGCGGATTGGGCTTTGGCGCGGCTCGACCGCGCGGTGAAAAAAGAGGAGCACGCGCCGCTCGCGCTCGACCGCGATCCCTCGGCCATCGCGCAGGGAACGCCTCTCTTCGTGGTCGGGCATCCCGCGGGCCTGCCGACCAAGGTGGCCGGAGGAGCCAAGGTCCGGGATGGCTCGCCCAACGGATTCTTTATCGCCAACCTCGACACCTACGGAGGCAACTCTGGCTCGGCGGTTTTCAACGCCAAAACCGGACTCGTGGAGGGGATACTCGTGCGCGGCGAGATAGACTACGAGACCAGGCCTGGGAAGGCCTGCCGCCAGTCCAAGGTTTGCCCGAGCGAGGGCTGCCGCGGCGAGGACGTGACCAAGATCTCGGCGGCGATTGGGAGCCTGCCGCGTCCGGAGCCGGAGGTTATTTTCCGTCTGAGCCGCTTAGGGCCGGTTCCTTTTGATTGAGCATCCGGCAGAGGACATAGCGCAGCACGCCCCCGTAGCGGTAGTACTCGAGCTCGATCGCGGTATCAATGCGGGCCAGGGTCTTGAACGCGGCGACTTGTCCCGCTTCGCCGACGGCCTTGACCGAGATTTCCTGGCGGGGCTTAAGGCCCGCGGCCAGCCCGGAAATCTCGAAGACCTCTAGGCCGGTCAGCCCCAGGCTTTGAGCGCTCTCCCCGGCCTTGAACTGCAGGGGGAGTATCCCCATTCCGACGAGATTGGAGCGGTGGATGCGCTCGAAGCTTTGGGCGATCACGGCCTTGACCCCCAGGAGAGCCGGCCCCTTGGCGGCCCAGTCGCGCGAGGAGCCAGAGCCGTACTCCTTGCCGGCCAGGATGACCAAGGGAGTTCCGGTTCGGCGGTAGAGCTCCGAGGCCTCGAAGATGGGCATGAGCTTCTTCTTAGGCAGGTGCAGGGCGTAGCCGCCGGCCCCTTCGATCATGAGATTTCGGATCCGGATGTTGGCGAAAGTCCCGCGCACCATGACCTCGTGGTTGCCGCGGCGCGCCCCGAAGGAATTGAAGTCCTTGGGGTTGACGCCTTTTGTCTGGAGGTAGAGGCCGGCGGGGCCATCCTTGGGGATGTTTCCCGCGGGGGAAATGTGGTCGGTGGTGACTGAATCCCCGAAAATCGCCAGGGCGCGGGCCCCCCGGATGTTGGCCAGTGGTTCTGGCGAGAGCTTCAAGCTCTCGAAGTAGGGAGGCAGGCGCACGTAAGTGGAGCCCAAGTCCCACTCGTAGAGGGAGCTCTGGGCCACCTCGAGAGAGCTCCAATCGGAGTCCCCGGCGAAAACATCGCTGTACTGCCGGGCGAACATCTCTTTCTTGACGCAGGCCGCGACGGTCCGGGCGACCTCCTCGTTGGAGGGCCAGATGTCCTTTAGGTAGACGGGGGCTCCGTCCTTTCCAGCCCCCAGGGGCTCTTTGGAGAGGTCAATATCCATGCGCCCGACCAAGGCGTAGGCCACGACCAGCGGGGGGGACGCCAGGTAGTTGGCCTTTACCAGGGGATTGATGCGGCCCTCGAAATTCCTGTTGCCGGAGAGCACCGCGGCCGCGATCAGGTTCTGGTTCGAGATCGCCTCGGCCACGGCCTCCGGCAAGGGCCCCGAGTTTCCGATGCAAGTGGTGCAGCCGTAGCCGACCAAATGGAAATTGAGACGCTCCAGGGGCGCCTTGAGCCCGGAGGCCTCCAGGTAGTCCATGACGGTCTTCGATCCAGGGGCGAGGCTGGTCTTGACCCAGGGCTTGGCGCGCAAGCCCTTCTCGACGGCTTTCTTGGCCAAAAGCCCGGCTCCCAGCATCACCGAGGGGTTGGAGGTGTTGGTGCAGGAGGTGATGGCCGCGATCACCACCGCGCCGTGTCCGATCTTGAAGGCTTTGCCGTCGGCCTTGACCTCGACCTCGGTTCCGGCTGGTGCGGGGAGGCGCCCCTTCTTGTCCTTCTCCTTGAGGTAAGCGGGCAGGTTTTTCTCCCAGGAGGATTTGACCGCGCCCAGCGTCAAGCGGTCTTGGGGCCGCTTGGGCCCGGCCAAGCAGGCCTCGACTTTGCCCAGGTCCAGCTCTAGCCCGTCATGGAAGAGCGGCTCGAGCTTGTCATCGCGAAAGAGCCCCTGGGCCCGGCAGTATTTCTCCACGAGTTCGACCTCTTCCGCGGGCCTGGCGGTGAGAATCAGGTACTCGAGGGTGCGTTCGTCCACCGGGAAAAATCCGACCGTGGCCCCGTACTCCGGGGCCATGTTGGCCAAGGTCGCGCGGTCGGCCAAGGCCAGGGAGGAGAGCCCCGGGCCGTAGAATTCGACGAACTTTCCCACCACGCCCTTGCGGCGGAGCATTTCCGTCACGGTCAGGACCGCGTCGGTGGCGGTGGCTCCCTCCCTCAGCTTTCCGCTGAGCTTGAAGCCGACCACCTCCGGTATGAGCATGGGCATGGCTTGTCCCAGCATCGCCGCCTCGGCCTCGATGCCTCCTACCCCCCAGCCCAGAACCCCGAGCCCGTTGATCATGGTGGTGTGCGAGTCGGTTCCGATGACGGTGTCGGGGTAGGCCCAGACCTCTTGGTCCTGGGCGGAGCGCCAGACCACCTTGGCCAGGTACTCGAGGTTGACTTGATGCACGATGCCCGTCTCGGGAGGAACGGCGCGGAAATTTCGGAAGGCCTTCTGGCCCCACTTAAGGAAGGCGTAGCGTTCCTTGTTGCGCTTAAATTCGATGGCAGAATTCTCGGCGAAGGCGCCTGGCGTGCCGAAGGAATCCACCTGCACGGAATGGTCGATCACGAGGTCCACGGGCTGGAGGGGGTTGATCCGATCCGGAGAGCCTCCCATTCTTTTCATGGCCTGGCGCATGGCCGCCAGGTCCACCACCGCCGGGACTCCGGTGAAGTCCTGCATGAGCACCCGGGCGGGCATGAAGAAGACCTCGCGCTCCTCGGGTTCCTTGCCCGCGGCCCGGGCCACGGCCGCGATGTCGTCCTTGCTGACCGTGACGCCGTCCTCGTGGCGCAGGAGGTTTTCCACGAAAATGCGCAGCGAGATGGGAAGGCGCGAGAGGTTCAAGCCCTTTTTCTCCAGGGCCGCCAGGCTGAAAATTCGGTACTCCCTTGAGCCGACCTTGAGCGAGGTCCGAGTCTGGAAGCTGTCAATGGATCTGGGATTCATATTTCCATTTTAGCAAAAGTTGCAGTCTGCCACCGGACTTACATAGAATTCAAGGCTAATGAGCGCGCTTGATTTTTTTCCGCCTTTGCACAAGGCCTTCGAGGCCCGGCGCCAGGAGCTTCTCGATTCGAGGAGAAAGGCCCTGTTCGCGGCCCACGAGGACCGTTTGCCCGGCTATCTGCCGGACTCTCCCGCCACGACCGGATCTTGGCGCCTCGCTTTGCCGGGCTGGGCCAAGGACCAGCGCAACCAAATCACGGGCCCGGCCGACAACGCCAAGATTCTCGTAGCCATGCGCAATTCCCCTGACCCGGGCTGCATGCCCGACGGAGAGGACTCCATCACCACGGATTGGGCTCACGTCAGGGCCGCGCAAGAGAACACTATAGCGGCCATCAAGGCAACGCTGTCCTACTCCGATCCGGCGACGGGGAAGACCGCGCGCGCCAGGCCCAGCTCCCAGGTCATGTATTACCGCCCTCGCGGCCTGCACTTGGACGAGGCCAACGCATTGGGGGGCGAGCGCGCCAGCGCCTCGCTTTTCGACTTGGCCTCGGTGTTTTTCGCGACCGCCGAGGAGCGCCGGGCCGCCGCGAAAAAGCCGGAGCTGCAGGCCAAGCTCTGCTTTTACATCCCCAAGGTCGAGTCCTTCGAGGAGGCGGCCTGGTACAGCGACGTGTTGGCCGCCATGGAGGCAGAGATCTCTGTGCCGGAGGGGACGACCAAGATCATGTTCCTGATCGAGTCCCTGCCCGCCGCCTATCAGGTGGAGGAGATCCTTTACGCCGCGCGGCGGCACGTCATTGGGCTCAACCTGGGGCGCTGGGATTACATGGCGAGCCTCCTCCAATTCAAGCTGGCCGACCCTGCCTGGATCCTTCCGGACCGCAACACGATCCCCCACGACATCCCCTTCTTCCAGAATATCCGCGTGCGACTGGTGGACGCATGCCACCGGCGCGGGGCCCTGGCCATAGGAGGGATGACGGCGCTTTTCCCGGACCGCCAGAACCCTGAGATCAATCGCCGGGCCGAGGAGCGGCTGCGCGCCGACAAGAAGAACGAGGCGGCCCTGGGCTTCGATGGGGCCTGGACCGGGCACCCGGACCAGCACGAAAGCGCGATTTCCCAGTTTCCGGCCCCGAACCAGCTTTCCGTGACCCATCCCGAGGCCCCGCGCCGTCCGGATCTGGCCCCCAGCCCGGCGGGAGCGGGGGCGGTCACGGCGTCCGGGACCAAGGACGCCATCCGCACCATGATCGAGTATCGCTTCGGCGTGCTTTCAGGGCTCGGGGCCCGGATGATCAAGGGCTACGACCGAGAGGGGCGCCTCATCGGTAACTTCATGGAGGACCTGGCCACGGACCGGATCTACCGCCTCATGGTCGCCCAGCGCATCCGACATGGGGTCAAGACCGTCGAGGGGACGGCAGTCACCGAGGGGCTGGTGGCCGAGTGGTTCGAGGGGGAGCTCGCCAAGATCTTGCAGGAGCTGGAGAGCCCGGATCCCGGGACGGCGGAGAAATATAGACGCGCAAGCCATTGGAGCCTAACCATGATCAAAGAAACCATCAACCCCGCGCTGCCCGAGGGGGTCAAGGCCTGGAGCTACCCCGTCGCCGAATTCTTAAAGATGTACGCGCCTCTGGAGCAGATCCACCCCGCCGACAAGCTGAGGAGCCTTCTCAAGGAGAAATTCGCCCTGCGCCGGACCCAGCCGGAGAAGTCCTTCCTGCACACGGCCGGGGCCTACGACGCCATGACAGCCTCGCTTTTGACCGACCTCGGCTTCGAGGCGATTTACGCGAGCGGCTGGCAGCTCGCCGTGGCCCACAGCATGTATCCCGACATCGGGATCTACCCCTCCCATTCCATGGTGGAGCTGGCCCGGGAGCTTTTGCGCGGCATCGAGGGCACCCGCGACCGACATTTCTACGACAATGGAGGAGAAGTCTTGAACGTTCCTCCGATATTCGCCGACATAGAGGCCGGCTTCGGCGGGCCGACCCAGACCTTCACTTTGGCCCGCGAGCTCATCAGGGCCGGCGTGGGTGGAGTGCACCTGGAGGACCAGGATCCGGCCGAGAGGACCTGCGGGCACATCATCGCCCACCATGGGGTCAAGAGGTCCAAGGTCTTGGTGCCGACCCATAAGTGGATCGAGAAGCTCATCGCGGTCAAGGCGGCGGCTCAGGCCGCGGGGGTCAACCTCGTCGTGATCGCCCGCACCGACGCGGTGGACGGGGCCGTTCCGGGCGGGAGGGAGGGGGGGGTGGACCACGCGGTGGACCGCGCGCTCGAGGCGGCCTCCCTGGGCGTTGACGTGATTTGGCCGGAGTTCAACGACACCGATCTTGAGGGGCCCGCAAGGTTTTCCGAGGGAGTGCATAAGTATTTTCCCGAGCAGATTCTGGGCTTCAACCTCTCTCCCTCTCTGCATTGGGGCAAGGCCAAGAAGGAGGGCAAGCTCTTGTCGAACAAGCAGTTGGGCCAGCTTGGCTACACCCTCCAGTTCTCCACGCTGCTCGCCTTCCGGACCGTGGGGATGGCCTTGGAGTCCTCCCTCAAGGAGTTCCGTAGGAAGGGCCTCGAGGCCTTGGCCGACCTCCAGCTGGCCGAGGTCCAGTCTCCCGACGGCGAGCCGCGCACCCGCATGCACCAGAAGTTCGCCGGCACCAATCGGTGGCTCACTCTGGAGAAAGTCAGCAAGGGGGCTTGATGGCGTCATTCCTCTTGGTGCCTGGCTCGCGAAGCGTGCCTGGCACCAGCCGTTCCATAACGACGTCTCTTCCAATCCCAGGCGCCAACGGCGGCGCCTAGGACCACTTGGGTCTTGCGCAAAAATTAGCCAGGAGTTATTCTGTGCTTGTGAGAACCAAGACCACCAGGAAGACGACGGTCAGAAGAAAATCAGAGGGCGCCAGTCCGCGAGGCCGCATGCCAGGCCCTCGAGACGAGGAGCTTCAATCGGTTTTCAACGAGGTTTCGGCGGCCCCCAGCGCCGTGCGCACCGAGCAATGGCTCCAAGTGGCCTGCCCCTACTGCTCCGAGGATTTTGAGGTCCGCTTGACGTCCGAGGAAGATGGACAAAGCCTCTACGAGGACTGCCAGGTCTGCTGCCGTCCCATTGTTTTGCGTGTCAGCAATGAGGACGGCGAACTGCAAGTCGACGCCCACAGATCCTGATTCGGGAGAATTCCATGGCCGCTTTATTCGCTTACGTCTGCGCCCTCTGCGGCGACCGCATGGAGGAGAAACACTGCAAGATCGTATGCCCGCGCTGCGGGTATATGCGGGACTGCTCGGATCCCTGAGCTATTTCCCCTTCAGGCCGGCTTTTTTCTCCGCCTCGGGCTTGGCGATCTTGACGAGCTCGACCTCGAAAACCAAGGCGGCGCCCCCTGGAATCACCGGCGGCTGGCCGCGGTCGCCGTAGGCCAGCGACGAGGGGCAGACGATCTTGGCCTTCCCGCCGACCTTCATCCTCTGGATGCCCTCGGTCCAGCAAGGGATGACCCCGTTCAGGGGGAAATCCAGGGGTCCGCCGTGCTTGGAGGAGCTGTCGAAGACCGTGCCGTCGGCCAAAGTTCCGGTGTAGTTGGCGCTGACCGTGTCGCTGGCCTTGGGGGAAGGGCCCGTGCCGGCCTTGAGTTCCTTATAGACCAAGCCGGAGGGCAGGACTTGGGCCCCTGTCTCCTTGGCGGCGCTCTCCAATAAGGGCTTTTCCTTTTTCTTCCGGGCCTCGGCCTGGGCCGTCACCCGGGCCTGGGCCAGGCCGTTGATCTTGTCGCCGTAGGCGTTCAAGTCCACCTGGGCGGTGGTTTTGCCGAGCACCGAGTCCTTGAGGCCCTCCGAGACGTAGGGGAGTTCCTCGGGAGCCAGGTTGAAGACCGAGATGTTCCGGCCCAGGGCCCAGCCCAAGGTGTAGAGGACTTTCTGCTCCTCGCTCTTGAAGTCGAGGCGGGAATCCTTGGCCAATGTAACCGAGGCGGCGACGCCGCCGAGGATGAGAATCAAACCTAATTTCTTCATGACTTTCTCCTGGATTTTAACCTAAACTCCCGGAAAATTTATCATAATGGAGGGCGTCATGGCAAAAGACCCGTTTCTGCGGTCCGCGCTCGAGGAGGCCCGCCAAGGCCTGGCCGAGGGCGGCATTCCCATCGGTTCGGTCCTGGTCAAGGACGGTAAGATCCTGGGCCGCGGGCACAACCGCCGGGTCCAGCTGGGAGACCCCATGGCCCACGCCGAGATAGACTGCCTGCGCCAGGCCGGGCGCATCGGCGGCTACGCCGGGACCGTTCTATACTCCACCCTCATGCCCTGCTATCTCTGCTCGGGGGCCGTGGTCCAGTTCGGCATCCGCAAGGTCTTCGCCGGGGAGTCCCGGAATTTTCCCGGAGGCCCCGAGTTCCTGCGCTCCCACGGGGTCGAGGTCGTGGACTTGGACGATGAGGAGTGCGCCGGGCTCATGAGCCGCTTCATCGCGGAGAACCCCCGCCTCTGGAACGAGGATATCGGCAAGTAGCCGCCTTCTGGAGTTATCTCCCACCCCGACTTATCCACCAAAACTTCCCGGGAAATTTCGGTGGGTAAGTCATAGGTCTAAAGTCCTAAAATTCTTGTAGGCTTAAATCCCAACCGCGATTCCCTTTTGGCCCATGAATTTTCAAGCCAGGGAGATTATCCTGGGCCCATGAAGAACTTTCTCGCCGGCTGTCTCGTCTTATGGTTTGGAATTTACGGCTGGTCCCAGGGGGTATTTGGGATCACGGCGGACAATTCTCCCGCTTTCCAAGAACTGTCAAGCTCGACTGACTGCCCCCAATGCTGGAAGCGCGGCGATAAGCCGGGGCCCGTGGCCGCAAAGACCGCGGCCGGGTCGAAGTTTAAGATCATCTGCGAGCTGGACGGCAAGCACGGCTCGGACCCGGACCGCCTGGAGCATAGGAGGGAAATAGCCTTGGTGGGAAAGGCCTACGAGGCCGCGTTCGAGAGCCTTCCGCCCCACCTTCAAGAGACAGCCTTGGAGACCGTCGCGGTCATCAATCATAAGAATGTAGTTTACACCAAGAGTTCGGTCGCAGGATGGTCGGCCGAGGATGATCCCGAGTATGTTTACCCCGACCGGGGGTATTTCCCGAATGGAACCATCAAGGTGAATTACACCGAATACTTCGTAAGGATCCTTGAGCTGGCGGAGAAAATGGGTCGGAATGACCCCAAGACAGCGAAGGCTTTCCAGGATTCGATTGGGGAGATCATCGCCCATGAGCTTCTCCACGCCTGGCAATACCATCGCAATCCGGTGAGGGACTTGATGAGCGTTCCCGGGGGGTGCCCTCAGGGCTTATGCGACGAGGGGCTTTTGGAAGAAACAAGGCTGAAGCTGGAGTATGAGAGCCAAGCATTCGAGACCGCCAAGCTCTTCGATCCGGCTCGGCGCCGGATTCTCGCGGATGCCCTGGAAAAATCCTTAAAAACGGACCCCAAGTCCGTGATGGGTCCTCTCCTGTCGGAAAAAATTCTGGGTGGCCTTAAGGATACTTTGCGGGCAATGGCCGATCTAGAGGATGCCGGGAAATCCCCAATGGAGGCGTATAAGACGCTCTATTACGGACAATACATCCCAGCGCGAAACGTGCGCGCCTTAGTGGCCATTAATCAGATGCTTGAGAGGGAAAATGCCCATATTTGGGGCGATTCTTCCATGGAGTCGAACCCTTGCGCCAATAAGAAGACAATCTTTGCAGAGACCGCGCCTTATTTGGCGTCGAAGAAGCTGCCCAGGCTTTATCCCTACGTTGCCGCCGTGAAGGCGCGATATCAGCAGGAGCTGGAGAGGCTCGAGAAGAACTTGAGGTGGAAAGGTATCATCTGCGAATAACTCAAAGAAGGAACTTCTAGGCTAGACCGTCTTTCGATTGCCCTTGAACGTGTAGCGCTTGAGCTTCCCGCCCTTGGTCCACCAGACCACCACGCCCTCGACCTGGTCTCCCTTGATCATCCCCTGCCAGCTCACCACGCCCTTCTCGGCGTCGTTGAAGGAGGCGACCCACATGGTGTCGAATTGCCCATCCATGTTTTGGGCGTTGTAGTAGGCCGGGGAGAAGCCCGAGGAGGCGAACCCGGGGACGCTGAGTTGCCCCTTGGTGAAAATGAGGGTGTCCTTGTGCGAGAAGGAGAACAGGGAGTCGGGCTTGATCTTGATATCCCAGGCGGTTCCGTCGATGGGGCCCCCCAGCAGGCGGTAATAGGCCAAGCCCAGGGAGGCGACAAAAGCCAGGAATGTTTTCTTCATTCGTTGCGCGTCATCTTTGCAAGGATACCACGCGGCCGGCGTTCGGCAATGACAAATTTGTTGCGCGCAGACGGGTCAGCGGCTGGCCACCGAAACTTGAGCGCGCCAGGCGGCAAGGCTTTGAGCCAGGGCCTCGGCCAGCCTCTCCTGGTAGGCCGGATCGGCGAGGCGCGCGGCTTCCTGGGAGTGGCTCAAATGGCCGAGCTCGATGAGGATGCTCGGGATGCGCGGGTTCTTCAGCACGTACAAGGCGGCCTTCTCCGGCGGGTTGACCGCCAGGCCCTGGCCGCGCAGGGCCCGCGTCATGAAAGCGGCCAATTCCTCGCTGGCCAGCCGCGCCTGCCTCGGAGGAGCCGGCAAGGGGGGCAGATGCGGCAGACGGCTTCCGCCGGGGATGGGGGTGAGCCCATAGGAATAGATTTGAATCCCCCTCTCCTGCTTGCGTTTGACCTTGTTGAGGTGGAGGGACACGAAAACCTGCCCTTCCCAGGCCAGGCTTTCTTCTATGCGCCGGGGCAGAGCCAGGAAATCGTCCCCCTCGCGCGTCAGCCTCGCGCCGGGCCCGAGCTTGTCCAGGCGCAGCTTGAGTTTACGGGCGATGGAGAGGGTTATGTCCTTCTCCCGCCGGCCTTGAGCGATGGCCCCGAAGTCTTTTCCTCCGTGCCCGGGGTCGAGAATGACGGCCCCGCCCCCCGCAGCGGCGGGACCTCGGAAGAGCCCCGAGCTCGCCAGCCCAAGCCCGAGCGCCATGGCAGTCAGCATACTCCTTATATAACAGCCCGCAAAACTCCTGTCAAGGCGCCGGGAGAGTTAAATGGAAGGCAGTGCCGCGCCCCAGCTCGGACTCTACCCATATGCGCCCCTCGTGGTGCTCGATGATCTTCTTGCAGATCGCCAGGCCGATTCCGGTCCCGGGGTATTTGTCCTTGCTGTGCAGGCGCTTGAATATGGCGAAGATGCGCTCGTGGTAGGCGGGATCGATGCCGATCCCGTTGTCGCGAACCGTCAGGACCCACTCCCGGCCTTGGGGCTTGGCCGAGACATGGATGACCGGGGGCGCGTCTGCCCGGAACTTGACGGCGTTGTTGAGGAGGTTGAGAAACAGGCTCGTCAGCTCCACGGCGTCTCCCTTGACCGCGGGCAGGGGGTCGTGGGTGATAGTGGCCTTGCTTTCATGTATCGCCACGGAGAGGTCCAAGAGGGCCTTGCCCAGGATGTCCTCCAGGGCCGCGGTCTTGAAGGGCCGCTCCCCTTTGCCGACCTGGGAGTACTCGAGCAGATCCGAGATCATCTCCCCCATGCGTGCCACTCCGCTCACGATGGAGCGGATGTATTGGTCCGCGTTCTGGTCGAGCTTGCCGCGGTAGCGGCTGGCCAGGAGCTCGGTGAAGCTTGCCACCTTGCGCAGGGGCTCGCGCAGGTCGTGCGAGGCCAGGAAGGCGAACTGCTCCAGCTCGACGTTGGAGCGCTCGAGCTCGATGTTGATGCGCGAGAACTCCCGCGTCCTCTCGCGGACCCGGGCCTCCAGGGTCTCGTTGAGGGCCTTGAGGGACTCCTCGGCGCGCTTGCGCTCGGTGATGTCGTGGGCCACCGCGTAATGAACCTTATCCTTGGGGAAGGGGGTGGAGTTCCACAAGAGCCAGCGGTAGGACCCGTCCCGGCAGCGCACGCGGTTCTCCAGGCCCCGCGCCAGGGGTGAGGCAAGCTGGCGCCAGTAGGACAGGGTTGCCTTCCTGTCGTCGGGATGGACCAGTTCGATAAAGGGCCTGGACAGGAGCTCGTTTCTGGGGATGCCCAAGGTCTTCTCCCAGGAGACATTGATCTCCTTGAGCAAGCCGTCGAAGCCCAAGGTGCACATCAGGTCCAGGGATAGGTAGAAGAAGCGGTTGCGTTGGGCCCTCATCTCCCGCAAGGCCCTGCGGTGCTCGCGCCCCTCGATCTGGCGCAGGAGCTCGGCCTGCGCGCGGATCTCTTCCGTCTTCATGAAGAGGTCCACGAAAACCGATACCTTGGCGCGCAGGACCTCCAGGATGAAGGGCTTGAAGATGTAGTCCACGGCTCCGACCGAGTAGCCCTTGTAGACCTGCATCTCGCCCTTGCTCACCGCGGTCAGGAATATGATGGGGGTGAGCTTGGAGCGCTCGCGCTCTCGGATGAGCCGGGCCGTCTCGAAGCCGTCCATGCCCGGCATGTAGACGTCGAGGAGGATCACGGCGAAGTCCCGCTCGAGAAGCTGCTTCAAGGCCTCCTGGCCGGAGCGGGCCTTGACCAGGCTGTGCCCGAGCCCGCTTAGGGCGCTTTCGAGGGCCAGCAGGTTCTCCTCCCGGTCGTCCACCAGGAGGACGCTGATCTGGGCAGGCGCCGCGCTCCGCCTCTCGGCGGCAACGCTCCCCGGCAGCAGGCTTTCTTTGGGCATGGTCTCCTATCCCATCATTGCGGGCTGAAGATGTAGTGGTACAGCCAGACCCGCAATAGCGAGAGCAGCTGCTCGATCTCCACTGGCTTGGGGATGTAGTCGGAAGCTCCCGCCTCGATGCATTTCTCCCGGTCGCCCTTCATGGCCTTGGCCGTCAGCGCGATGATGGGCAGGCGCTTGTACTGCTCGATTCGGCGTATGGCCCGCATGGTCTCGTAGCCGTCCATGTCGGGCATCATGACGTCCATGAGCACGATATCTATCCCGGGGGTGGTCTGCAGTATCTCGAGCCCGGCCTTGCCGTTCTCCGCGTAGACCACCTTCATCCGGTAGCGCTCCAAGACGCTCGTGAGGGCGAAGATGTTGCGCACGTCGTCATCCACGATGAGGACGGTCTTGTCGGAGAGCAGGGGTTGGGATTGGTACAGCTCCTCGAGGAGCTGGCGCTTGGCCTCGGGAAGTTGGTTGACGATTTGGTGCATGAACAGGGCCACCTCGTCCAAGAGCCTTTCCGGTGAGCGGGCGTCCTTGACGATGATGGACTGCGTCACCTGGCGCAGCTGGCGCTCCTCCTTCTTGGTGAGATCCTTGCCGGTGTAGACTATGATGGGTGTTTCCGTGGAGCCCAGCTCACTTTTCAAGCGGCGGATGAGTTCGAAGCCCGTCATGTCGGGGAGCTTCAAGTCAAGGACCATGCAGTCGAAGGACTCTCTCTTCAAAACCTCAAGGGCCTCCTGTCCGGAGCTGGCGGCCGTGATTTTTATGGAGCCGGAGTTCAAGAGCTCCAGGATGCTCATCCTCTGTGCCTCGTTGTCCTCGACCACGAGAAGGTTCTTGACCGGGCGGTCTATGTAGCCTCGCATCTTGCCCAGAGCCCCGGACAAGGCCTCGCCGGAGACGGGCTTGACCAGATAGGCGAAGGCGCCCTGGGACAGGCCGCGCTCGACCTGTTCCTCCACGGACATGATGTGGATGGGGATGTGCCGGGTCTGGGGATCGTGCTTGAGCCGGTCGAAGACGGCCCAGCCGTCCATGTCGGGGAGCTTCAAGTCCAAAGTGATGGCGTGGGGCAGGTATTTGTGCGCCAAGACCAAGCCCGAATCTCCCCTTGTCGCGACCAGGGCCTTGAAGCCGGCCTGGCGCGACATGTCGCGCAGGATCTGGGCATAGGCCACGTCGTCCTCGATCACGAGGATGACGCGGTCCTCGGTCTGGATCGCGCCGCGATCGTCCTCTATATCGATGGGCAAAGTTTCCGGGACTTGCGACTCTTCCTCTAAGGACTTGGCTTCCTTGACCGCGATGGCCTGTACATCCTCCATGGTCACGAGCTCCAAGGGCCGCGGCCGCGGCGGGGTGTAGGAGAGCGGGAGATAGAGGAAGAAGGTGCTGCCTTGCCCGGGGGTGCTCTGCACGTTGATCTCGCCGCCCAGCATCTTGGAGATTTCCCGGCTGATGGAGAGCCCCAGGCCCGTGCCACCGTATTTGCGGCTCGTGGTCATGTCCACCTGCTGGAAGGCCTCGAAAATGATCTTCTGCTTATCGAGGGGGATCCCGATGCCGGTGTCCGACACCACGAAGGCCAGAACGCAGTCGGCGCGGTTCAAGAGCTCCTGCTCCCGGCTCCAGCCGCCCTTGGCCACCATCATGCGCAGGAGGACCTTGCCCTTCTCGGTGAATTTGAGGGCGTTGGAGAGGAGATTGCGCAGTATCTGCTGCAGGCGCTTGGAGTCCGTATTGAGGGCGTTGGGGAGGCGTTCATCCACCTCGACGGAGAACTCAAGGCCCTTCTCCGCGGCCACCTGCCTGAATCCCCGCTCCACGTAGTCTTGCAGTTCCTGGAAGCGCACCTCGCTGATTTCGAGGGACATGGTTCCGGACTCGATCTTGGAGAGATCCAGGATGTCGTTGATGAGGGCCAAGAGGTCCTTGCCTGAGGAGTGGATGGTCTTGGCGAACTCCACTTGCTTGGGGAGCAGGTTCTTCTCGGCGTTTTCCGCCAAAGTCCGCGCCAGGATGAGAAGGCTGTTGAGGGGGGTCCGGAGCTCGTGGGACATGTTGGCCAAGAACTGGGACTTGTACTTCGAGGTTAAGGCCAGCTGCTCGGCTTTTTCCTCTATGGCCTGGCGGGCCACCTCGATCTCGCGGTTCTTGGCTTCCACTTCTTTTTTCTGCTCGGACAGGAGCCGCGCCTTCTCCTCGAGCTCTGCGTTGGTTTTCTGGAGCTCCTGGGCCAGGGACTGGGACTGCTTGAGCAGATCCTCGGTGCGCATCGTGGCCGCGATGGTGTTGAGCACGATCCCGATGGACTCGGTGAGCTGCTCCAGGAAAGTGAGGTGGATCTCGCTGAAGCGGTTGAAGGAGGCGAGCTCGATCACGGCCTTGACCTGGCCCTCGAAGAGGACGGGGAGCACCGTGAGGTTCAAGGGCGCGGCCTCGCCCAAGGAGGAGTTGATCTTGACGTAGTCGGAGGGCACGCCCGTGAGCAGAACCTTCTGCTTCTCCAGGGCGCATTGCCCGACCAAGCCCTCCCCCAGGCCCAGGTGCTCGGGGAGGGAAAGGCTCTCCTTGTGGGCGTAGGAGGCCAGAAGCTTCAGGGGCTTCTCCTCCTGGGAGTCGTCGTCGTAGACGTAGAACACCCCATGCTGGGCCGAGATCAAAGGCGCTAGCTCCGAGAGGATCTGGCGCGAGACCGTGTCTATGTCGCGCTGGCCTTGGAGCATGCGCGTGAACTTGGCCAAATTGGTCTTGAGCCAGTCCTGGTCGGCGTTCTTGCGCGTGGTTTGGCGGAGGTTGCGGATCATCTCATTGATGTTGTCCTTCAAGGCCGACACCTCCCCCTGGGCCACCACGGTGATGGATTGGGTGAGGTCTCCCTTGGTCACGGCCGTGGACACGTCGGCGATGGCCCGCACCTGGGTGGTGAGGTTGGCCGCGAGCTGGTTGACGTTGTCGGTGAGATCCCTCCAGAGGCCCGTGGCGCCTGGAACTCGGGCTTGGCCGCCGAGCTTTCCCTCCACGCCCACCTCGCGGGCCACCGTGGTGACCTGGTCTGCGAAGGTGGCCAAGGTGTCGATCATGGCGTTGATGGTGTCGGCCAGGGCCGCGATCTCTCCGCGCGCCTCCAGGGCGAGCTTTTGCTTCAAGTTCCCGTTGGCCACCGCCGTCACGACCTTGGCGATATTGCGCACTTGGCTGGTGAGGTTGGAGGCCATGGAGTTGACGTTGTCTGTCAAGTCCTTCCAGATGCCGGCCACCCCTTTCACCATGGCCTGGCCGCCCAATTTTCCATCGGTGCCGACCTCGCGGGCGACGCGGGTCACCTCGGAGGCGAAGGCGTTCAGCTGGTCCACCGTGGTGTTGATGGTGTCCTTTAAGGCCAGGATCTCGCCTTTCACCTCCACGGTGATCTTCCGTGAGAGATCGCCGCGCGCAACCGCCGTGGTCACCTCGGCGATGTTGCGGACCTGGTTGGTGAGGTTGGAGGCCATGGAGTTGACGTTGTCGGTGAGATCCTTCCAGACCCCGGCCACCCCTTTCACCACGGCCTGGCCGCCGAGCTTTCCCTCGGTGCCAACCTCGCGGGCGACCCGGGTGACCTCGGAGGCGAAGGAGTTCAGCTGATCCACCATGGTGTTGATGGTGTCCTTTAAGGCCAAGATCTCGCCCTTGACGTCGACCGTGATCTTCTTCGAGAGGTCGCCCTTGGCGACGGCCGTGGTGATCTCGGCGATGTTTCGGACTTGGTTGGTGAGGTTGTTGGCCATGGAGTTGACGTTGTCGGTCAAGTCCTTCCAGATGCCGGCCACGTCCTTTACTCGGGCCTGGCCGCCTAGTTTGCCCTCGGTGCCAACCTCGCGGGCGACCCGGGTAACCTCGGAGGCGAAAGACCTCAGCTGGTCCACCATGGTGTTGATCGTGTTCTTGAGTTGAAGGATCTCGCCCTTCACCTCCACCGTGATCTTGCGCGAAAGATCTCCATTGGCAACCGCCGTGGTCACCTCGGCGATGTTGCGGACCTGGTTGGTGAGGTTGGAGGCCATGGAGTTGACGTTGTCGGTGAGATCTTTCCAGACCCCGGCCACCCCCTTCACCACGGCCTGTCCGCCGAGCTTTCCCTCGGTGCCGACCTCGCGCGCCACGCGGGTCACCTCGGAGGCGAAGGAGTTCAGCTGGTCCACCATGGTATTGATGGTGTCCTTCAGGGATAGGATCTCGCCCTTGACCTCCACGGTGATCTTTCGGGAGAGGTCTCCCTTGGCCACCGCGGTCGTGACCTCGGCGATGTTGCGGACCTGGCTGGTGAGGTTGGAGGCCATGAAATTGACGTTGTTGGTGAGGTCCTTCCAGATGCCGGCCACCCCTTTCACTACGGCCTGTCCGCCGAGTTTGCCCTCGGTTCCGACCTCGCGGGCGACTCGGGTGACCTCGGAGGCGAAGGAATTCAGCTGGTCCACCATGATGTTGATCGTGTTCTTGAGCTCCAGGATCTCGCCCTTGGCGTCGGCCGAGATCTTGCGCGAGAGGTCGCCGCGCGCGACGGCCGTGGTCACTTCGGCGATGTTGCGGACCTGGGCCGTGAGGTTGGAAGCCATCGAGTTCACGGAGTCGGTGAGGTCCTTCCACGTGCCGGCCACGCCCGGCACGGCCGCCTGGCCGCCCAGCTTGCCGTCGGTGCCCACTTCGCGGGC
>JACRDN010000002.1 GCA_016218575.1 Elusimicrobiota bacterium | reverse complement strand
TGTGCTTCCTTGCCATGAATAGAAAGCCGTATTTTTAAGAGCGCTATAAAATTCTTGAAGCTGGAAGCACTGATAATGCTTACCAACCTGCCTGCACCTGCATCTTTGAGTGCCTTGGCGGTTTCGCGCTTATCTAGAAATGCATTCTTTTCGGAATTAGGAAGCCTATATGTTCTATGGGCAACTCTTGCGATAGCATCAAAGACCCCCCATATCAACAATAAAAAATAATAATAATGATATAGACACAGATCGATATCACTGCAATCATCTGATTTGTAGAATTCACTGCCAATATAGTCGCGAGCTTGAAGTGCGCGTATGAAACGATGAATAATCGTCCAGGCTAAATACCGGATATCGTGATAGTCGCATTCACTGTCTATATGGCAAGCGGTCAGATAACGCCACATTGAGGGTAATAAAATCCTCACCGCATAGAAATAAAAGCCGCTTTTATCAACGGATACTGTGCCCTTTTCTTGGGATAGGCAGTATTGCCGCCGAGATCGCAGAAGCAAACCAATTACCTTTAAGGCTTCTTGAGGGGCAAGAATGTTTATATCTTTATAAGAACCTCTCTCACGCAATCCGAGCAACCTATCGGAAAATGTTATGAAAATATCGTGATCCAATGCCTTATGCGCAAGCGCTTCCAAGGATTCCCTGAGGTGAACATCGCTATTACAGCCATCCAATTCTCGTTTATATCGTGCCTTGTCTATTCCTGTCCTTGTGAAGCCGTCGCCTTTCTTCAGGGTCACGCTGATGAAATCTGGCCACAAGGCCCTGTCTTTCAAGTTTAAGTGTTCTATCTCCATTTGTGGGAATGATCCCTCTGCCGTTTGAATCGGCATCAGGCTTGGTAATGCGCACGCAAAAGGGACCCAGGGCGGGGTAGGAATGCGCAAGTAAAAGGGGACCACCTGAAGCGGCCGGTCCTGTAGTCTATGGTCTTTGAGGCTACGGGAGGCTGGAGGATGCTAAAGGTGGAAGACTACGAAGTAATCCGAAGGAAAGTGATGGCTGAGGGCTGGAGCGTGAGGCGCGCTGCGCGCGAGCTTGGGCACAGCCGGAAGACGGTTCGGAAGGCGCTTGAGTACCCGTCGCCGCCCGGGTACCGCCGCAGTGGAGAACCCGCGAGGCCGGCGGTGGGTCCTTTTCGCGATGTGATCCTTGGGTACCTGGAGGCTGACCGGGGCGCGCCGCGCAAGCAGCGGCACACGGCGCAGAGGGTTTTCGAGCGCCTGGTAGCGGAGCACGGCTACGCTGGGAGCGCGAGCGCGGTGCGGCGCTATATCGGGACGCTGAAGCCGCGGCGGGAGGTCTTCGTGCCGCTGGTGTTCGGGCCCGGGGAGGAGGGCCAGGTGGACTTCGGGGAGGCCTTGGCGGTCCTGAACGGCGTTGAGCGGGTGGCCGTCCTGTTCTGCATGAGGCTGTGCCACAGCCGGGCGTGGTTCGTGAAGGCGTACGAGCGGGGGAGCCTGGAGTCTTTTCTGGACGGGCATGTATCGGCCTTCGGCTTTTTCGGCGGGGTCCCGAGGCGCCTGGCGTACGACAACTTGAAGTGCGCGGTGGTGAGGGTGGGGCGCGGGCGGGAGCGGAAGCTGAACGCGAAGTTTCTGGAGCTGCGGAGCCACTACCTGTTCGAGAGCCGGTTCTGCAACCCGGCCAGGGGGAACGAGAAGGGGCACGTGGAGAACAGCGTGAAGGAGGCGCAGCGGTCGCTGATGACGCCGGTGCCGTGCGCGGCCTCGCTGGAGGAGCTGAACGAGAAGCTCGCGGCGGCGTGCCAAAGGGACCTGCACAAGATGGTGGCCCGGCTCGGGAAGCCCCGTGGAGGGCTGTTGGAGGAGGAGCGGGGCGGGATGCTGCCGCTCCCGCGGGCGCCGTTCCGGGCGTGCGTTGGCGCCCCGGCCGTGGCCACGAAGCAGGCGCTGGTGCGGTTCGACGGGAACGACTACTCGGTGCCCCGCGATCACGCCTACAGGCCGTGCCACGTGAGGGGCTTCGTGGAGAGGGTGGAGATCCTGCACGGGGCGGAGGTGATCGCCACCCACAGGAGGAGCACCGGCAAGGGGGAGTACGTGCTGGACCCCTTCCACTACCTCCCGGTCCTCGAGAGGAAGCCCGGGGCATTGCTCAACGGCCGCCCCTTCAAGGGGGAGCCGTTCGGGGAGGCATTCTCGCGTCTCAGGCGCGAACTCCTCCACCGGCTCGGCCCCGAGGGGGACCGGCACTTCGTCAGGGTGCTCCTGCTCATGACGAAGCACCCCGGGGAGGAGGTGAAGCGGGCCGTGGAAGACTGCGTTGCCCGGCGGGCGTTCAGCGCCGATGCGGTGGAGCTGGCGCTGAGGGACACGCCGGTGGCTGCCCGCCAGCCCCTGGATATGGCCCTGCTGCCTCTCCTGCCCGAGGTGGGCAGCGGAAAGCGTCCCGCGGGCCTCTATGACGCGCTCCTGAAGGGGGTGAGCCCATGAGCCCGGCCATGTCTGGCGGCGGGCAAGCGGTCCTGCTGAAGAGCTACCTCAAGGCGCTCAGGCTCCCCGTATTCGCGAGGGAGCACGAGCAGGCGGCGCGCCAATGCACGGAGCGGGGGCGGACCTACGAGGACTACCTCGAACTCCTCGCCGGGCGCGAGATCGCTGCCCGCGAGGGCAAGGCGGCCGAGAAGCGCCTCAAGCAGGCGGGGTTCCCCTCCAGCAAGGAGCTGCCGGACTTCGAGTTCGCCGCCATCCCGTCCCTCAACAAGGGCCGCATATTGGAGCTCTCGCAGGGGCGGTTCATCCAGAAGAAGGAGAACGTGATCCTCGTGGGCCCCCCGGGCGTGGGCAAGACCCACCTCGCCGTCGCGCTGGGCCGGGAAGCCTGCCGGAAGGGCTTCAAAGCGAGATTCTTCACCGCCGGGCGCCTGGTGACCACCTATCTGGAAGCGAGGGAGGAGAGCCGGCTCCTCAAGCTCGAGGCCGGCCTGTCCCGGCTGGACCTGGTTATCGTGGACGAGCTTGGCTACCTCCCCTTCAGCCAGGCCGGGAGCGAGCACCTCTTCGCCTTCTTCAGCCGCTGCTACGAGAAGGCGAGCGCGCTGGTCACCACCAACCTCCCCTTCTCACAATGGCCCCAGATATTCGGCGGGGACGAGCGGCTCGCCGGGGCACTCCTGGACCGCCTCACGCACAAAGTCCACATCGTGGACATCCAAGGAGACAGCTACCGCTTTCGGGAAAGCCTGAAGGCCAAGGAAGGGGGTGAAAAGGAAGTCCATTGACGGGGCCCGGGGAGAAGTCCCCAGGGCTGGACGGCGCCCCAAAAGGGCGCTATTCTCTCACCCATGGGTGGTCCCCTTTTGCGCGCCCGCCCTGGGTCCCTTTTGCGTGCGCATTACCAATTTCTGAGAAGACGCGATGTTTTATCTTCTCTGGGCGGAACTCATACGCCATTTGGAGAGCAAAGAGCACTATGGTTGCAACGAGAGTACCACTCGCGAGACTAAGGTTTCGGGACGACATATTTAACCACGCCAAAATAACCGTAGTTATTGCCGTAACTACCAAACCACAGAGGTTCACGATG
>JACRDN010000001.1 GCA_016218575.1 Elusimicrobiota bacterium | reverse complement strand
GGCAGGGTATGATTACTACGGCGCCGCGGCAGCGGCGCCGCCTCTCGTCCAGGGAACCAAGGAGAGCCCGGTTCGCCCTGAATGCCTGGAGCCGGGCTTCGCCGAGAAGGCCTGGGACTGGGACGCTCCCGCTCCCTTCCCGGATAGGCTGCGCAACCTCCAATACCGGGACCTGCGCCACACCAAGATCCCCCGAGCCCTGCGCTTCAACGACCGCGTCTCGATGCGCTCCGGCACGGAGCTGCGCGAGCCCTTCCTGGACCATCGCCTGGTGGAGTTGGCTCTGCGCCAGCCCCCCGAACGCAAAATCCGCGGCGGCGTTCATAAATGGTTTTTGCGCCGCTTGGCCGAGGAAGTCCTTCCCGCGGATCTATCGCGGGCGCCCAAGCGCCCGGTCCAAACGCCCCAGAGGGAATGGCTGGCCGGCCCGCTCAAGGAATGGGCGGGGGAATGCATCGAGGCCGCCCTGCGCGCCTACGGAGGGCAATGGCTGCGCGAGGAGGCCGTGCGCTCGGCTTGGCGGGCCTATGGCCGTACCCGGGCCGACAACAGCTTCTATGTCTGGCAATGGATCAGCCTCGGCCTCATGGCCGGAAACGTTCGGGCGGCGGGCAGGCATGTCTGAGCCGGCCGAGCCGCATCTCATCGTGGTCGCGTATTTCGTAGCACCCGGCCCAGGAGGGCCGGAGGGGCACGTCAACGAAAAATTCCTGAAGGCCCTGGCCCGGCATTGGCCGCACGGGGTTTCCGTGATCACGGGGGGCCATAGCCCGGAGCTCGAGGATGGGCGGCCCCTATCGGGGCTGCCCCGGTGGACCTTCCATGCCCTTGGCGAGTGCGGAGAGGCGGGGCCCGAGGCCTCGGCATTCAACCTCTTGGCGTTCTGGACCTTCGAGCGAATGCGCGGCTCCGGCCCCGGAAGGGTCCCGGCCAAGATATTGAATCGCTTGGTCTATGAGGCGACCTCACTGGGCATGAAGATGGCGAGTTGGCGCCTGGCCGCGGCCCGGGTCCTGCGCCGGGAGCTGTCCGCCCATCCAGGAGCGATGGTCTATTCCCGCGCGCTCCCCTTCGAGAGCCTCTCGGCCGTGGCGGACGTCCGCCGAGAGACCAGGTTCTGCTGGCTTGCCAACATCAACGATCCCCTTCCCGCCTCGCTTTGGCGGGGCATGTACGAGCCGGATTCCCGGGAGGATCGCAAAACCATGTCGGCATTTCGTGAAATCATTCCCCTCATTGACGGCTTTACCTTCCCGTGCCGCAGGCTCATGGAAATGGAGCTTGAAAGCTTTCCGGAAATCAAGAACGCGGCGTACGGGTTATTGCCGCATATCACCAACGAGCCCTCTCCCTGTCGCGCCCCGGCCGCGGAGGCGGCCGGGGTGCTCACTATTGCGTTCTCCGGAACTTTGCGCAAGAAGCGCGTGGCGCCGGAGCTCAAGGCAGCCCTCGAGTCCTTCGCGGCGCGGCATCCCGACAAGGCTCGGCGATTTTTCTTCGCCTTCCACTTGGCGCGAACCAATCCCTTCGGCCAGGAATTCATCCGCAGTCTCCCGGCCAGGACCGAGGTTTTCCTGGGCGAGAGCGACGCCGAGCTGGGCGCCGCCCTTTCCGGGGCCGACGTCCTCTTCGACCTCGAGGCCCCGGAGGACAAGCCTCTTCTTTTGACCAAGCTCGTCAATTACATGGGATTTAGGCGGCCGATTTGGGCGCTCTGCGCCGAGGGCGGCACGGCTTGGGAGCTCGTGCGGAAGTCTCGAGGCTATGTGTCTCCTTTGGCAAGCCCCGAGAAAATAGAGGAGACCCTCCTGGTTTTGCATGCCGACTGGAGTGCGGGGCGTTTGGGCGCGAGGATCCCGCCGGAGGAGGTCGTGGAGCGCTTCAGCTCGCGGCGCAACGTGGAGGAGTTTGCGGCCGCGCGCGACCTGGCCTTGAAGGGCCGGCGCGGCGAATGGGACGGCGCAGAGCTCTGGCCTTGACCTCATGAATATACTGATCTTCGGCTGGTACGGGCACCGCAACGCGGGCGACGACCGCATCCAGTACTGTCTGACCCGCTGGCTGGATGGGCATACTTTGGGATTCCTGCCCGCGGGCAGGAATCCCCCGCTCCGGCTCCTGCGCTCCTGGGACGCCGCCATCATCGGGGGTGGCGGGCTCATTATGCGCGAAGGGGGCCTTTTCTCGCGCATGAGGAGATGGGTGCGCTCGGCCGGCATACCGGTCGCGATCATGGGGGCGAGCGTCGAGAGCATTACCCCGGGCCTGCGCCGGGAGCTCAAGGATTTCCTGGAGGTTTGCTGCTTCGCTTGCTTTCGGGACCAGGGCTCCCTGGACGAGCTGGGCCCGCATCCCAAGGCCTTGGTAGCGCCCGATCTTACCTGGCTCTACCCGTATCCGGAGCTCGAGCGGCGAATGGACGGCGTGGCCCTGAACGTGAGAAAGCACGCCGGCTTTCCGGTGGGTTCCTGGCGCCGGGCCCTGGCGGAGCTAGGCCGGGAAGTCCATCCCTGGCCGCTCTATTTCGAGCAAGGAGGGGATGCGGCGGTTCTCAAGGAGCTCCTTCCGGGCCGCGGCTTGCCCGAGGAGTTCGACCCCGGCCTCCTCGATAAGGCCGGGACCGTGGTGAGCGGGCGCTACCACGGCATCCAATTCGCGCTGCAGGCCGGCCGTCCGGTCGTGGCGGTGGGGGACCTGCCCAAGATTAGGCGCTTCATGGAAGAAAGCGGCCTCGGCCAGTGGTGCATTTCAGAGGCCGAGCTGGGAAGTTTGATGGAGCTCCTCAAAGAGCTGGAGAAACATCGCATGGACGTAGCCCGCCAAATCTCCACCCTTAGGTCCCGCTTATGCCGCGAGGCTCGGGACAAGGCTTGCCTCATGCGGCAGCGCCTGTTGGGCGCCGCCGCGTCGCTGCCGCGTCCTTCCCGGCGCTGGGGCAGCCGTCTCAGGGATTGGCTCGACCTGGGATCCTACTTTTGAGCCGTCGGGTAGGAGCACGCGAAGACTTTGACAGGGGTCTTCGCGCTCGAATCCGTCGGGTAGATTCTGTTTAGAGAAGCTCCTCCCAAGCGCGGGAGGGGTTCCTTTCGAAAGAATTGCTTGACCTCTTCCCCCTCATGGTACATTCCGCCCATGATCAGAAGTCCGGGGCGGCTTTTCTTCACCGCATTCTCGAGATCAGCCAGGCTGTTTTGCCGGTAGAGGCGCACGAGCTTGGCATTAGGCAGATAATAATCCCACATGGGCCCATAGGTCGCGATGCTTTTCCCCTGGGCCGCGGCGCTTCGGGCCTCGGCCTCGATGGCTTTCCAGGCCAGGCCATAGGGAGGGTAATTGGGACGGGAGTATTTCTCGGCCCATTCGGCCTGGTACCAGCGCCAATGCCTGAGAAACGGGAGCGAAAAGCAGAAAATGAGGAGAAGGGCGCCGGGGCGGAAAGTCGGCCAACGGACCTCTAGGCTCCCGGACAATTGGATGAGCCCCAGGGCCAGGGCTATATATAGGAAGGGATAGGCCCCCATTTCAAAGCGCAGGCAGCAGGAGAACGTGAGCAGACTCACCACGGAAAACAGCGCGGCGTAGAAAGCCATCTCGAGGAGGCTACGGCGCTCGGCTATCTGGACTCGGCGCCAACCCCAGGCCAGCCCTAGGGGGCCTAAAATGAGGGGCGCCCCGGCGGTCTCATAGCGCAGTCGCTCGAGATAGGCCCCCAGGTTGTGGAGGAGCCTTCCCGCCTGAAAAAGAGGTTCCTGAAGCGTCAGGGCCAGGGCGCCGGGATAGTTCCGAGCGGGGTAGCGGTCCCGGATCGCGTCCAGGGCCGAGTAGATGGCCTTGAGCCCATTGGGATCAAGCCTGTAGCATTCCGTGGCCTGGAGGAAGGCCGAGCCCCCGACTCCGTGCACCCCCCAGCGGCTGGTGTCGAAGCAAAGCCGCACGGCCAAGATGCCGAGGGCATAAAGGGCCGCGGGGCCCAACGTGTATTTCAGCGGGCTCCGCGCGGGCCAGGCCGCGTTGGCGGCGAGGAGCGTGCCCATGGTGATGAGGCCCTCGGGGCGCGCGTAGACGGCGGCCAGGGCCGAGCAGGCGAGGGCCGCGGCATGCCGCGGCCTGGGTTCGGATCTTGCCGCTAGAATGAGATAGACGCTGAGCACGGCAAAGAATGTGTAAGCAATATCCAAGTAGGGCTTGACTCCCAGGTCCAGGATCCCATTGCTCAAGGCCAGGAGCCCCGCGGCCAGGAGCCCGGCCCCTGCGCCTGCCAGGAGCCTGCCGCAAAGGAAGGTCAAAAGCACCAGGCCCAGGTAAAAGAGATTGCACAGGAGCTTGGCGCTCGCGAAGGGATCCAAGCCCGAGCGCGAGACGGCCGCGGCCATGAGAGGAAATAGAGGAGAACGGCGCATGGAGCCGTTCAAATAACCCTTGAAGCCGCCGCCGGCAATCTGCTTGACTTCCAGGGCATAGGACCAGGCGTCGTGTTCTGGTTCTTTGAGCAGGCCGTCAAGGAGAATCAGGCGCAGGCCGCAGGCGGCGAGAAGCAGGGCCAAGGCGAGGAGGGCGGCGCGCTCGTCCCCGAGGTGCTGTCGCGCCGAACCCCAGGCGATGCCGATCAAGGCGGCCGCGGAAAGCGCCGCCGCGAATTGAAGCAGCATTTCGCTATCATACTTAATCCATGCGGCGTCTAGCCTTGGCCGTCGGGGTGTCGCGCTGTTGTTGACAAAGTTCCGGCATTGCTTTACACTGCTGTCATGAGCTACCCCTTCTTCTTCGAAGCGGAGGAGCTTCAGGGGCTGGCGCGGCGGCGCCAGGAGGAGTTCCGTCAGGCCAAGCCTTTCCCGCACTTGGTGGTGGACAATTTCCTTCCCGAGGCTTTCCTGGAAGAGGTCTTGGAGGAATTCAAGGCTCCCGGCCAGATAGACTGGATCCGCTACAAGGAGAAGGGCCAGCTCAAGCTCCAATCCAACAGCGAAGGCCAGCTTGGCCCCAACACCCGCTACCTCGTCTATCAGCTTAACTCCTCCACTTTCCTGATGTTCTTGAGGACCTTGACCGGCATCGAGGGCCTCCTTCCGGACCCCCACCTCTTCGGCGGGGGAATGCACCAGATCGTGCGGGGGGGCTTCCTCAAGATTCACGCCGACTACAGCAAGCATCCCAAGCTCAACCTGGACCGACGGCTCAACGCCATTGTTTACCTCAATAAGGGCTGGAAGGAGGAATACGGCGGCCAGCTCGAGCTGTGGAGCCGAGATATGAGCCGCTGCGAGAAAAGGGTGCTCCCTGTTTTCAACCGCCTGGTCGTGTTTGCGACTGCGGACAACTCCTTCCATGGGCATCCCGATCCTCTGTCCTGCCCCGAGGGTTGGACGCGCAAATCCCTGGCCCTGTATTATTACTCCAACGGGCGGCCCGCGGGAGAGAGCGCCGGCGGCCGGGCGACTTTGTGGCAGAGCCGCCCCGGAGAGGTCCTAAAGGAATTCCCCAGGGAGCAGCCTCTCCGGAACTGGAGGGACGCGGCCAAGAAATTCATTCCGCCCATCATCCTCGACCTGCGCCGGGCCGTGATCGGAAAGCTGGGCCATTGAATGCCTGAGCCCGCGATCAAGGCCGTGGCCTTCTACCTTCCGCAGTTCCACCCCACCCCCGAGAACGACCGTTGGTGGGGGCCGGGATTCACCGAATGGACCAACGTGGCCCGGGCCGTTCCCCTGTTTCCCGGCCACGCCCACCCGCGCGTGCCCGCGGACCTGGGCTATTGCGACCCGCGCCTGCCCGAGGTCCGGCAAGCCCAGGCGGATTTGGCCCGCGAGCACGGCATCCACGGCTTCTGCTACTACCACTACTGGTTCCACGGCAAGCGCCTGTTGGAAAGGCCGTTCCAAGAGGTCCTGGACTCGGGCCGGCCGGATTTTCCCTTTTGCCTGTGCTGGGCTAACGAGAACTGGACCCGTGCCTGGGACGGTCAGAGCCAGGAGTGCCTGATGGAGCAGACCTATTCCGAGCGGGACGATTTGGAGCACATCCGCTGGCTCGCCCGTGCCTTCCGGGACAGTCGCTACATCCGCGTCGGGGGAAAGCCCCTTTTCCTGGTGTACCGGGCGGGGTATCTCCCCGATCCGCGCCGCACGGCCGAGCTTTGGCGCTCGGAGTGCCTCAAGCAGGGCGTGGGAGAGATATACCTCTGCAGCGTCGAGAGCAACTATCCCGCCAAGTACAAAAGCCCCTTGGACATGGGATTTGACGGCAGCGTCGAGCATCATCCCCACGGAGCCTTTTTGGGGACTCCGCAAAGGCGCGGCCTTTTCTGGAGCTTCCTGGAAAAGCTCCGATTGTCGCCTAAAGCGTATCGCGAGCACAGGCTTTACGACTATTCCGGGTACGTGGCCCGGGCCCTGGATAGGCCCGATCCCGGCTATTGCCGCATGCCTTGCGTGATGCCCGGCTGGGACAACTCCCCGCGTCGACGGCAGGGAGCGGTCATCCTCAAGGGGGCCTCCCCGCGGATATACGAGGCGTGGCTGGCGGCCGTGGTCCGCGGCCTCAAGGCCCGCGGGTCGGAAGCCTTCGTTTTCATAAACGCTTGGAATGAATGGGCCGAAGGCACCTGCCTCGAGCCGGACTTGAGAAACGGCCGAGCTTACTTGGAAGCCACCAAGCGCGTCCTTAACGGAGAGACCCCATGAGCCCGGAAAAAGACGGCGTCTATGCCCCCCCGCGAGAGGTTGCTTCGCCGGAGGACTGCTACTTCTACCATACCATAGACCTGCCGCGCCACGGGCTCCAAAAGGGGGAATGGGACCTGCGGGGAGGGGAGGCAGACTACCTTGGCCGCTGCGAGCTCAAGGGCAAGAGGGTCCTCGAGATCGGGACCGCCAACGGCTACCTGTGCTTTTACATGGAAAGGCAGGGAGCCGAGGTCGTGGGCTACGACCTGTCCGAGAACCAAAGCTGGGATATCGTGCCCTACGTCCACCCGAAGTTCGACGCGAAGGCCATCATGGAGAAGCGCCGCGAGCACATCAAGAAGACCAACAACGCCTGGTGGCTGACCCGCGGCCTCTTGGGCTCCAAGGCCCGGGTCGTTCACGGCACGGTCTACGAGGTTCCGGAGGCCATCGGCCCAGTGGACATTGTGACCTTCGGCTCGATTCTGCTGCATGTGCGCGATCCCTTTCAGGCCATGTGCCGGGCCGCGCGCCTTTGCCGGGACACCTTGATCGTGACCGACGTGCCGAGCATCAGCCGGGGCTGGAAGAGGGATCTTCTCCGGCGCTTCGCCTCGCCCAGCGCCATGGAATTTTTGCCCCGCGCCGAGGGCCGCTATCCCTATGAGACTTGGTGGATACTCCCTCCCGAGCTGGCGGCGGAGTTCGCGAAAATCCTCGGATTCCCGCATGTCCGGATCACCTATCACACGCAGAAGTATTACCGGGGCGACAAACATCTCTACACCATGGTGGCCCGCAGGTAGGCCGATGCTCGCAAAAGTTGGAAGCTTGATATTCTCGGGGCGGTTATTTTCGGTCCTGAGGGATTACGCCCGGCGGCTTCGGCAAGGTTTTCTCTTCGAATACCACTGGCGCTGGGGAGCCAATGCCGGGAGCCGCAGGCGGTGGAAGGACGCTCTCCGCAGGGAGGCTCCCGTCCAGGCCCGGTTGATCGCGGATCTTAAGGCTCGCGGGGTCGCCATGGCTCCCGCGGCGGAGGTGCTCGGGCAAGAGGGGGCGGCCCTCTTGCGGGATGTCGAATCCCTGGCCAAGGCTTTCGCCTCCAGTCCCAAGGTTGCCGACAGGATCGCCCGGTACCAAAGCGATCCCAAGGACAGTCCGGGAAAGGACTACATCGTCAAGCTCCTCTCCGATTTCGAAATGCTGGCCCCGGACCACCCTCTTCTGCGCCTGGGTTTAAGCGAACCTCTCTTGAACGTCGCCAACGGCTATTTGGAGCTGTTTTCCAAGCTCAAGGGCGCCAACGTATGGTATACGATCCCGGTGGACTCCGAGCGGCCCCGGCAGAACTCCCAGAATTGGCACCGCGACCCCGAGGACCGCAGGCTCGTCAAGGCCTTCTATTGCCTCTCCGACGTGGGGCCGGCCTCCGGTCCTCTCGAATACATCCCCGGAAGCCGCCCCGGCGGCCCGTACGCCCATTTGTTCCCGTTGGCCGGCGGGGGCGGCATCTACTCCTACCCCGATCAAGCCCGGATCGAGAGGGAGGTGCCGCCCGGGGCGCGCGTTTCCTGCGAGTGCCCGGCCGGGACCATGGTGTTCTGCGACACCAGCGGCTTCCATCGCGGAGGCTACGCCACCAAAGGCGAGAGGCTCTTGGCGACCTGGATGTATCTGACGCCGGCCACGCGCTTCGGGCGCTCCTTCGGGCTGGACAGGTCCCGGTTGGATGGGGGCCTCTCCGAGGCGGCTCGACGCGCCCTGGAGTAGACCCTGAACCTCTCGACCCGAAACAAGCTTCTCCTGGCCCGCGTCCTTGGCCGAGCGGCCGGGTTCTGGATTTCAGCGCTCGGCCGGGACAAGGCCAATGTCTCGTGCCGAAGGAGCGGGATCCTTTGGGAGCTTGATTTGCAGGAGGGAATAGACCTTTCCATCTATTGCTTCGGCTCCTACGAGCCCGCCACGGCCAGATGCCTTCGGCGCCGCCTCGCGCCGGGCATGACTGCTCTCGACCTCGGAGCCAACATGGGCGCCCACGCCCTGCCCATGGCCCGCGCCGTGGCGCCCCACGGCCGGGTCTGCGCCGTGGAGCCGACGGGCTGGGCCTTGGAGAAATTGCGCAAAAACCTGAGCCTGAACCCGGAGCTTAAGCCCATCTTAGAGACCGTCCAGGCCGTCATCGGGGATTTCAAGGCGGGCCCGCCTCCCAAGAGCTTCGCGGCGAGTTGGAATCTTGAGTCTCTCGACCGCGGGGACGAGGTCCACGGCGGCCAGGGGCGCGACGCCTCCGCGGCTGAGGCCTTGGCCCTGGACGCCCTGGCCGACAGATCCGGCTGGAGCCGCCTTGACCTCGTCAAGATGGACCTGGACGGATACGAGCTTGGCGCCTTGAAGAGCGGCCGCCGGACTCTCGAAAAATTCCGGCCGGTCCTGGTGCTGGAGCTTTGCCCCTACATCCTGAGGCGGGAGGGCGCGACTTTGGAGGAGCTGGCGGATTTCCTGCGCTCCCTGGGGTATTCCTTGCGGAGCCTCTCCGGGCGCCGCCGCCTGCCTTGGGGCCCCGATCTCGCCCGCGAGATCCCGGAGGGGGGCTCGCTCAACGCCTTGGCCCTTCCCGGGGGGGATTGATGGCCGGGGGCAAGAGGCTCCGGTTCTACGCGCTGGCCGTCGCCCTAGGGCTCGGAGTCCGGGCCTGGCTCGTGGCCGGCACCGACGGCGGCAGCCTCTACAACCGCTGGTCCACCGTGGACGACGGCGAGGTCTACGACAGGTTCGCCTGGAACCTCGCCGCTCAGGGCGTGCTCGGCGTGGGCCGCAGGCCCAGCGCCTTCATTCTGCCGGCCTACCCCGTTTTCGTAGCCGGAATCTATTCCCTCTCGGGGCGCTATCCGGGGGCCGTGCGTTGGGTCCAAGTGCTCCTAGGAATCTTGATGGTGATGATGCTGGGTCGCGTCGCGCGCCTCCTGGGCGGGCCCGGAGCCGAGCTTTTGATGGTGGCCATGGGCGCGGTTTATCCTTATTTCCTCTATTTTATCCCACAGCTTTTGACGGAAAACATTTTCCTTCCGGCTTTCGCCGGCATGCTTTGGACGGCTTTGCGCATGGGGCGGGGCGGAGGCTGGCTGGACGGATTCCTCCACGGGGTGTGCCTCGCGGCGGCCGCCATGACCCGGGCCATCGGGATTTTCATCGAGCCCGCCCTTCTCCTTCTAGCCCGACCCTGGGTCCGGGAGGGGCGGGCCGGGCGCCTCCGGGGCCTGGGCCTGGGCTACCTTTTCTTCGCGCTGGCCTGGGGATCGTGGATGGCTCGCAACAGGGCCGTGTTCGGGGAGATAGTCCCCCTGGACACGCGCACGGGCTGGTATTTGTACTACAGCCAGATGGTGACCCTGGACCGGACCGGGGAAGCTTGGAGGCATCTGCCCTATGGAAGCCGGCGGATCGCCGAGGGGGCTATTCCCTCGCCCCGGGAGGAGTTGGCGATATCGAAGGAGGGCAGAAGGCTCGCTTTTAAGAATATGCGGGGGGACTGGAAATTCCTTCCTTCGATCGTGCTCAAGAACAGCGCGGCCATGTGGCTGTGCCTCGACTTCAGCGAGGTGCGGCGGCACAGCGGGCTCGCGGCTCTCCCCGCGGTCGCCGGCTGGCTCTCTTATCTGTTTGTTCTCTGTTTCGGCTTGGCGGGATTCCTTTGGGCGCGGCGTCGGGGGGAATGGGAATTTTGCGCCGCGGTTCTCTGGGCGGTATTCGTCACCATGGCGATCTACGCCACCACGAGTGCCGGCAACCGCTACAGGGCCACCACCATAGACCCCTTCCTCATGATCCTGGCCTCGTGCTGGCTGAGCGAGAGGCTATCCCGTCTTGGCTACCTCGATGTCCACGAAGGTCCCGCAATCGCGGGAAAGGCGCAGTAGGGCCCGGTCCAGGGCCTTGGCCGCGGGAAGGAGCGCCGACGGGACCAGGCACCAGGGCTTGAGGCCTCCGGCTAGCCAGTAAAGCAGAGGGGTGTGCGGGCGGTACGCGATGATTCTCAGCTTGGGAAATCGCTCGCCGAACTTCGCCGCGTCCCGGCGAAAGACCATCCAAGCCAGGGCCCCATTGGCCCCGCTCAAGGGCCCGGAGGAGGCGAAGCTCCACTCGCGGGCCGCGGCGTCGAAGCCCTCGTGGTGGAGCAATCGCAGGAGAGGGTAGCCCAAGATGCCGGGGTGCTGGTCGATGATGAAAAGCCTGCCCCCCGGCCTCAAGCAGCGCTCGGCCTCCTCCAGGAAGCGGCCCGGGTCGCAGACATGGTGGAAGGCATTGAGCATGAATATGGCCCGCAGGGACTCGTTCGGGAACTCCAGGCGGCGCGCGTCCATCACGCGGGAGACTCCCTCGTAAGGCAGAAAATCCGAGGTGACGACGCCGGGGATAACTTTCTCGCAGAAGCCGCCGCCCGAGCCGATCTCGAGGGCCTCTCCTTCGGTGGGGCAGTGGGCCAGGCAGGCCTTGAATTTCTGGTAGCAATCCTCGTAGAAGGCGCGCAAGGCTTTCTTGTTCCGGATGGTCTCCCGGAGGATCTTCACTCGCGCCGCGTCATCGAGGCAAGTCACGGCGGGCCCAGGCGCAGCATTCTCCAGCCCTGCCAGCAGGCCCAGAGGAAGCGCCAGACCTCCACAAAGCCCCTCATCTTGGACTTGCCCGATGTTCGCTCCTGGTAATAGAGGGGCATCTCGCGGATGCGCAACTTGAGCTTGGCCGCGCCAAAGAGGAGGGCGAAGTCTCCCCAGCGGTCGGCCCCGCCCCGCGGCATGTCGAGGAAGTCCCGGCGCAGCATGGCCTTGGTGCCGCAGAGGGTGTCGCTGACTCGTTGGCGCAGGACCTTGCTCGCCAGCAAGCAGAAGGCCTTGTTCCCGAGGAAGTTCATGAAGCGCATGGCGTTCTTTTCCATGGGATAGATGAGGCGGGTTCCGTTGACGAAATCCGCGCGGCCCTCCTGAATGGGCTTGAAGAACCGCGGCAGGACTTCCGGCTCCACCGTGGCGTCGGCGTCGAGTATCATGACCACATCGCCCTTGGCGGCCGTAAATCCCGCGAACACCGCCTCGGCCTTGCCCCGGTTCTTGTCGAAGCGCACGAGCCTGACCGCGGGATCCTCGGCCATAAGCGCCTCGACGGCCTTGCGGGTGCCGTCGCTCGAGCCGTCGTCCACCACGATCACCTCGGTGGTCGTGCCCATCCGGGGCACGCGGCGCACGGTGCGGGCGATGTTTCCCTCCTCGTTGTGGCAGGGGATAATCACGGAGCAGGACAAGGGAGGGCGGGGCTTGATGGGCCGAGCGCAGAGATATTGCGTCGCTCCGATGTAGCGCGCGACGGGAATTTCGGGAATTAGAAGATTCATGAGCCAGGAAAACAATGGGATGTATTTTGGCATCGGCGCGGCCATGCCGGCCTCGACCACGCAAAAGCCCTGGAGCTCCAGGATGTTCTTGATGTCGTTGTTGGTGATGTAGTTGCGCGGGGATTCGGGGAAGCGCAGGCCCAGGCGCGCGGCCGCGCGCAGCAAAGAAGCCCACATGGGATTGCTGGTCGTCACGATGAGTATCCCGTCCGGGGGCAGGATTTTAGCGAGCTTTTCGGCCATCTCCGACAGATCATGGACGTAGTCGAGCATGTTGCGCATGATCACGCAGTCGGGCGAGAAGCCCGAGGGGATCCTGATCTCGTCTATGTCCACGGTGTGAAAGCGCGCCCGCGGAACGCGGGCGCGGGCCCAGAGGGTCAGCTCCTCGCAGTAGTTGAGGCCGATCAAGGTCTCGGACTGGCGGACCAGGAGCTCCGAGAGATCTCCGACGCCGGCTCCAATCTCCAGGATACGCGACCGGGGCCGCGTCATGCCCATCACCAGGTCCCGGACCAGGCAGTGGTAATAAGCGTTCTTGCCCTGCCATTTTTCCCATTCGGGGCCGATCGAGAGGTAATAATCGAGGATGCGCGAGCGGCTCAAGAGGCGGGCCTCGGCTCCAACCGCAGCCGCTCGGCCGCCACCATTTCTTCCAGGATGGAGGGCAGGCTCCTGGTGATGCCCCAAGCGGGGAAATGGCTCTTGAGCTTGGCAAGGTCGGAGATGTAGCAGACGTGGTCTCCCCGGCGGGGCGCCTCGCGGTATTCCCAGTCCACCTTTCTTCCCAGCAAATTCCCGACCATTTCCAGGGCCTCGAGCACGGAGAGGCTGTTTTCCCGGCCCCCGCCGATGTTGTAAACCTCTCCGGGGCGGGGATCGGCCGCGAAGGCGTCGAAGGCCCGGATCACGTCCATGCTGTGTATTTGGTCGCGCACCTGCTTGCCCTTGTAGCCGAACACGGTGTAGGGCTTTCCCTGCACCGCGGCCTTGACGAGATAGGACAAAAAACCGTGCAGCTCCACTCCGGACTGCGAGGGGCCGGTCAGGCACCCCCCGCGGAACACTCCCACCTTCATGCCGAAATAGCGCCCGTATTCCTGCGCCATGAGGTCCGAGGCGGCCTTGGAGGCCCCGAACAGGGAGTGCAGGCAGCGGTCGATCCGGCAGTCCTCGCCGATCCCGGCGCGCCGCGCGGGCTCGGCGTAATCGAAGCGCGTGGGGAGCTCGACCAAGGGGAGCTCATTGGGAGCGTCCCCGTAGACCTTGTTGGTGCTCATGTGGATGAACACCGCCTCCGGGCAATGCTGGCGGGCGGCCTCTAGCATGTTGAGCGTGCCCCCGGCGTTGACGTCAAAGTCGAGGAGGGGAATGGCCGCGGCCTGGTCATGGGAAGGCTGGGCCGCGCAGTGGATGATCAGGTCGAAGCTCCCGCTTTTGAAGAGTGCTGTGAGCCCGTCGCGGTCGCGGATGTCTATGGCATGGTGGCTGAAACCAGGGTGTTTCCCCTTGAGCTCCCCCAGGCGCCAGAGCGTGTCGCCGGGCTCGCCGAAGAAGACCCGGCGCATGTTGTTATCCACGCCCGATACCTCGTGCCCGCCCCGGGCGTAATACTCCACGGCCTCCGACCCGATGAGCCCACTTGATCCCGTGATCAATACCCGCATCGCCCCAAGGTTAGCAGCGCCCGCTTTCCTTGTCGACGGCAATGCGGTGACAGGTACTTAATTCCGATCGGACCGTGATGTTAGGAATTAAGTATACTGTCACTAAATTAAATGGGCCTGCGCCTGAACCATATCGGCTACGCCGTCGAGGACATTGAGCGCTACTGGAATGATTTTTTTCAGCCCCTGTTCGAACCCTGCGGAATCAGCCGGGTTTACGAAGATCCTCTGCAGAAGGTCCGGGTCGCGTTCATCACTTTGGCCAGCGGGGAGCGCGTCGAGCTGGTCGAACCCATGGACGAGTCAAGCCCGGTCAGCCGGATCTTGAAGGCGAGGCGGGGCGGCTTCTATCATCTGTGCTACGAGGCTCGCGGCTTGGAGCCGGAGATCAAGCGCTTCGAGGAAAAAGGCTGCCGCCTGATCTCCGGGCCGACCCCGGCCGTGGCTTTCGAGGGGCGCCGGATCGCTTTCCTCTATACTCCCCAAAACGACGTGATCGAGCTGGTCGAGGCCCCGTGACCAAGACCTTGGCCGTAGCCGCCTTCTTCACCGCCGAGCCCGTGGGGGCGAGCCTCTCGTTCTGGCTGGGAAAGCTTGGGTTTCTCTATAAAGTCGAGTTCGCCCCCTTCAACCAGGTGCTTCAGCAGCTTCTGGATCCCTCGGGCCTGTTCTCGCGCAACCGGGACGGCGTCAACGTAATCCTCGCGCGCTACGGAGATTTGAAAGGAGTCCTTCCGGAGTTCACCCGAGGCCTGGAGGCCGCTTCCGCCCATCAAGGCGCGCCCCATTTCATATTTTTATGTCCGGACTCGCCCGAAGCCTCGGCCGGGCCCAAGCATAAAGAAATAGCGCTTGGCATAGAGAGCACGATCGCCAGAACTATCTTGCAACTCCCCGGTTTTTATCTTGTCACGAGCGAGGAACTCGCCCGCTTCTACCCCGTTTCCGACTACTACAATTCCTATACGGAGGAATTGGGGGAACTCCCTTACACAGACGCTTTTTTAGCGGCCCTGGGGACCATGATTTGCCGCAAAATCCACGCTTTGAAAAGCCTGCCGCGCAAGGTCATCGCGCTCGACTGCGATCAAGTCTTATGGAAGGGCGTGTGCGGAGAGGACGGGCCGGGCGGAGTGGAGCTCGACCCGGCGCGCCTCGAATTCCAAAGATTCATGCTGGAACAGCGCCAGGCCGGCATGCTCTTGGCGCTGTGCAGCCGCAACAACGAGGCGGACGTCTGGCAGGTCTTCGAAAGGCGCCCGGAGATGGCGCTTAAGCGCGCGCAGTTGTCGGCCTCCAGGCTCAACTGGAGGCCGAAGTCCGAGAATCTCAAGTCCCTGGCCCAGGAGCTGGGCCTCGGCCTGGAGAGCTTCATTTTCATGGATGACAGCCCCGTCGAGTGCGCCGAGGTGCGGGACCGATGCCCGGAGGTCCTGTGCCTTCAGTGGCCTTTGGATTCGGAGCGAGTCCGGAAGGCCTTGCGTCACGTCTGGGCCTTTGACCGCCTCGCGGTCTCCCGGGAGGCCGCGGGCCGGGCGCGCTTCTACGAGCAGAACCTGGAGAGGGAGCGCCTTAAGAGCCAAGCCCTCAGTCTCGAAGAGTTTCTCGAAAACCTGGCCATGAAGGTTGATATGTTCGCGCCCGGGCCCGAGCATTTGCCGAGGCTGGCCGAACTCTCCCTGAGGACCAATCAGTTTAGTTTTACCACGATCCGGCGCTCCGAAGCTGAGCTCAAAGACCTTCTGAAGCCCGGCAAACTCGAGTGCTTCGCGGTGCGGGTGAGCGACCGCTTTGGCGACTACGGCTTGGTGGGAGCGGCCCTATTCCGCGCCGAGGCTGGGCGCCTGGACCTGGACTCCCTCATGCTCAGCTGCCGGGCTTTGGGCAGGGGGATCGAGCACCGGATGCTGGCCCGGCTTGGGGAGATCGCGCGCGGCAGGAATGCGGGGCGGGTCCTCGTGCGGTTGCTGCGCAGCTCCAAGAACCAGCCGGCGTGGGAATTTTTGGGGAGTCTCGAGGCCTTGTCCAAGGCCGAGTCCGAGGGGGGCATTTCGCTGGAATTCGATCCGGGGTATCTGGAGAAGCTCCGCTATGAGCCGGGAGGCGCGGCAACACCCTATCCCATGACGGCGACAGGGTCGGAAGAATTCCAGCCCGGCACCGCCGGCGCGGTGCTGAGTCAGGACGCAGCGCTATGGCAGGAGTTGTCCGACGCGGAGAGCGTCCTGAAGGCCATGAGGGTCATCCCGGCCGCGTCAGCGGCCGGAACCGAGAGATCCATCCAGGAAAAGCTGCTCAAGATATGGGAAGAAGTCTTGGGCGTCTCCCCCATCCGCCCGGACGATGATTTTTTCAAGTTGGGCGGAGATTCCCTGACGGCGCTTCGCCTTTCCGCGCGGATCGAGCAAGCCATCGGCAAGAGGCTGCCCCTGTCCTATCTCCTTAAGATTTCCACCGTCTCGAAAATGGCGGAAACCTTCGATGATGCCTCCTCTTAACGAGCAAGAGGCCCACCTCTGGCACGCGGGGCCCGCCGAATCGTTCCAGGGCCTTGAGGCTCTCGGCCGGCTGCTCAGCCCCGAGGAAGAGGCGCGGGCGCGAAGATTTGTTTTTGAAAAGGATCGGGCCCAGTTCATCCTGGGAAGAGGGATCATGAGGTCTTTGTTGGGCCGGTACTTGGGCGCGGATCCGCGGCGTCTTCTCTTGCGCCAGACGCCGTTGGGCAAGCCGATTCTGGCCGAAGCGGGCGGGCCCCTGGAGTTCAGCCTCTCCCACTCCCATGGGCGAATCCTTTGCGGGATGGCTCTCGGGCGAAGGATCGGGGTGGACGTGGAGCTGATGCGGGCGCTTCCCTTCGACACCCTGGCGCGGCACGTCATGGAAGCCGCGGAGTTGGAGGGGTTCGTCTCTCTCGGGGCGGGCTTGAAGGCGAAGGCCTTTTACGCCGCTTGGACCCGCAAGGAGGCCTATCTCAAGGCCCTGGG
The DNA here is from genome assembly GCA_016218575.1 of Elusimicrobiota bacterium. Classification (NCBI taxonomy): domain Bacteria; kingdom Pseudomonadati; phylum Elusimicrobiota; species Elusimicrobiota bacterium. The sequence goes on along the minus strand of JACRDN010000001.1, from coordinate 44,352 downwards.
CCGGGGCTTGGGCTGCGTAGCCGACCTGGCCCGAGTTCCGGCCGCGCCCTCAGGCTGGGCCGTGCGGGAGCTGTCGTTGCTGCCGGGGTACGCCGCGGCCGTTGCCGTGGAAGGGGCGGCGCCGAGGCTGCGCTGCCTGCCATGGCCATAGAAGGTCTCGCCGCCTTCCCGGCCTTGAGGACCTTCATTGAGGCCGAGCTCTCGGCCTGGCCCGAGCATGAAACGTATTTGGCCAAGAGCCTGAGCGGCCGTTCCCCCGAGGTCATGTCCTCGAGCGAGAATTTGGCCGGGCTGGCTTTGAAGCTCGTTGGCGGGGAACTTTCCGAGTACGCCGCGTCCTACCGCTGGATGTGCGAACGCATCAACGAAGAGCAGCTCGATTTTTTTCGCACGGGGCGCTACCGGCGTTCGACCTTGGAGGAGGTGGACAAGGGCTTCTACCAGAATCGGGCCGTGATGGACCGTTGGATCAAGGGCTTGCTCCTGTCCCAGCTTTTCTGGAGGAATCATGTGGAGGTCATGCATTGCTACGCCGCGGACTTCCTGCCGATCCTCAAGCCCGGGTCCCGGCATTTGGAGATCGGTCCCGGGCACGGGTTGTTTCTTTGCCTGGCCGCCCTGTGCGGCCGGGTGGCGCTCTTGGAGGGCTGGGACATAAGCCAATCCTCGCTCGATCTCACCCGCCGGAATTTGGAGGCTCTCGGGGTGGGAGAGGGGATTTCCCTGAGGCGCGTGAACGTGATGGAGGCTCCAACGGATGGACCCCGGTTCGACAGCGTGGTGATAAGCGAGGTCCTTGAACACGTGGAAAACCCCCGGGCTCTCCTGGCCTCGATAAAAGACCGCTTGGCAGGGGAAGGACGAGTGTTCATCAATGTCCCGGTCAACTCCCCTTCGCCCGACCACATTTATTTGCTTAGATCCCCGGAGGAGGCCGCCCGATTGGTCGAAAGCTCGGGCCTTAAAATCGTGGAGCGGAGGAACTTCCCGCTCACCGGCTATTCCGAGCAGGCCGCTCGAAAGAATTCCCTGACCATCTCATGCGTGATCACGGCCTCGGCTTGAGACGCATGGACCTGGCCAACCTCGTCTGCCGCCTCCCCTTTAATTCCCTGAGGGTGCTGGGCTACCGGCTCCTGGGCTTGCGCATCGGCCGCAATGTCCGCATCGGCTACAAGGCCCATATCACCTCCAAAACCTGCGTCATAGGGGATGATGTGATGATCGGCGGCCGCAACAACATCTCCGTGGGGGAGTTCCGGGTCGGGGCGGGCGCGAGGATCCATTCCGGGAACTCCTTCGTGGGCCGAGGCCGCATCGAGCTCGGCCGGGACGTTAAGATATACGTGGACGCCTATTTCGACGGCTGGAATTCCATCACCGTCGGCGACGGGACGTGGATCGCCAAAAGCTGCCAATTCTGGACCCACGGCGCCACCAAGATGACCCCGGATACCTCCATCGTGATCGGCAAGGGAGCCTATATCGCGGCCGCCGTCCTTTTCGCGCCGGGAGCGGGGGTCGGGGACGGGGCTTTCGTGGGGCTCGGAGCCGTGGTCACCAAGAGATTCCCCGAGCCCAACTGCTGGATCGTCGGTAATCCCGCCGCCGTCGTGCAGTCGGGCTATTCCTGGAAGGAATTCTGGCAGTAGCGCTTTGCCATTAAATCGAGCCAGACGAAAACCGCCAGGGTCTCGGCCCAAATGAGAGGAGCGCGAAACCGAATGCTCGGGTACGTGAGCACGGCCATGGCGAGATACCCTCCCGCGACCGAAGCCAAGATGAGCCGGAATAGTCCGGCTCCGGGCAGGATCAGCAGCCACAGCACCGGCAGGAAGGCGATGACTTGGAAGAGGGCCCTGCCCTTTTCCAATATTCCCTCCCGCGGCGTTTCCGGAATGGGCGTCGCGGCCCCGACGATTTTGCGCGCCGCGATGGCCGGGACAAGGTGCCAGTTCTCCCGCATGAACTTGAAAGCGGCATGGGAGTAAGCCGAGCATCTTTCGGCGGCCCCCAAGGACTCCGCGCCCGGGATCGGATCGGGGTCGAGCATCACCTCGGCGGTGGTGTTGCGGTAGCGCTGGAGGAAGGTCGAGTTCCAGCTGCTGGCCAGGACGTTGCCCGAGGACGTGGTCAAAAAGGTCTTGCCGTACAGGATCCTGTTGCGGATGAGCCAAGGCGACACCGAAAGTGCCAGGCCCAAGAGAAATCCGAAAAGGGCCTTGAGAGAGATGCGTTTGGTCCCGTAAAGGCCCGCGCCCAAAAATAGAGGGAAGAACAGGGAGAAGGGATGGGCCAGCGCGCTCAAGCCGCCGAGCGCTCCCAGTCCCAGGCTCCACCCCCGTGGAGCCTGGCGGAATAGGCAGTAGCACGTCCCTAGGGCCAAAGAGAGCTGGAGGAACATGGATAATGGCTCGGAGAGAAGCGTTCCCGAGTAAAGAAGCGACGTTGGATGGACCGCGAAATAGAGCGGGGCCAGGCAGGCCAGGAGCGGGCTCAAGTTCAAGAGGAGGGCCAAGCGCGTCAGCATGATCAGGCTCCCGGCGTCCAGCAAAAAGCGCAGCAGGAAGAGCGTTTTGAGTTTATATCCGCTGATTTTTAGAAATAGCGCCAGAAGGAGGGGCCACAAGGGCGGCCGGTAGGAGTCCTTGTAGCCGGCCCGGACCTCGAGGGGCCTGCCCTCGGCCAAGGCGGCCTTGATTTGCCCGGCGCTCACATTCGCGGGCCGGGCGTATTGCCCGGTCTTGGCCAAGGTATAGGCGATCTGCAGATAGTCGCCGGCGTCGCCTCCGATGTTTTTAACGGTCTCGTTAAAGCCCATGTAGCCGAAGACGTAATAGCAGCGCAGGCCGAGGCTCAAGGCCAGGGACAGTCCCAAGGCGAGCGCGTAGATTTTCGAGCCGAATTTCATTTCGGTCTCTCCTCAGACGGGATCCGGCAGAGCACAGCCTGGAATTTTCCGCGCCCGGTTCGCGAGATCATCGCGACTTCCTCCAAGACGACCTCGACGGGCCCGAGGCGCTCCTTCAGGCGCCGGGCCATGGCCTCGCCGGTGCTCGCCGCGTAGTCCGGCCCGCGCACGAACTTGATGCGGACCCGGCTCAAGGATTCCTGGACGATTTGCGCTTCTCGAATGCAGAGGTCCGCCTTAAAAACCGTGTCGAGCCTCCCCACCTTGCGGCCGTCGCGTAAGTAAAGCACGTCGTCGCTTCGCCCCTCGACTCTCGCCAGAAGGGGAAGGCCCCGGCCGCATGGGCAGGAGGGTTCCTCCCCGGCCAGGGCGGCGCGGTCGCCGACTCGGTAGCGTATGAGGGGCATGTCCTCATTCAGGAGCCCGGTCGCGAGCAGCTCCCCGGCTTGTCCGCGGGGCTGGGGCCGGCCGTCCTCCATGACCTCGAGCCAGCCGGCCTCGGGCCAGAGATGCGCGCCGCCCTCCCGGCACTCCCCCGCGGCCGCCGCGGCCTCCGCCATGCCGTAGGTCGCCCGTACCGGGCATTGGAAAGCCTCGGCGATGGCTTGCCGCTGGTGCTCGAGGATCGGCTCGGCATCGGTGATGGCGACGCTGAGGGAGAGGTCCTTGCGGCCTAGGCGCAGTATCTCGAGGGCGAGGGCGTGGAGGGATGACGTGTAGCCTAGGATGTATTTGACGCGGTGGCGCTTCAAGGCCTCCAAATAATGGGGGATGAAGGCCGGAGCCAAATGATAGGAAGATAGGTACAGTTGATTTAAGCCCGCGTTCCAGACCCAGAAGGGGGGCTTGGTCCGGCCGAAGGGCGCCACCATTTGCCCGCCGACATGAGCCCAAGGGTCCATGCGCCCGACCCCGTGCCAGCGCCTCCAGCGGGCCTCGAAGAGGGCATACCAGGCCCGCACGGTCTTGAGGCTCCACCAGAGGCGCAGGGGTTTCCCCGAGCTGCCGCTGGTGTGCTCGGGAAACATTCCCCCGATAGAGCGGTCGTCGGCCACGAACTCTTGGGGAGCCAGCCTCAAGGGCTCCTTTTCCAGGATAGGCCAATTGTCGAGGATCTCCCAAGATGAACGGTCTCCCCTGCGGCGGCGGTCCTCCCATAGGCTTCGGTAATAAGGCACTCGAGTCGCCGCTCGGTGCAGGATGAAGGCCAAGCGCTCTTCCTGCCAGGCTTTCCAGCGTCCCGCGCTCCAGAAGTCCCGCTCCAGGGCCTGGGCGACCAGCCCCTCGGTTTCCGGGCCATAGCGCCAGGAGCGCAGGTAATAGCCTCGAGCGCTGGCGGCCAGGACCCGCAGGGGGTAGGGAAGGCGGTGGTAGATTTGAAGGGGATCAAGCATGGATGGCGGCCGCGAAGGCGTCCTCGTAAATGGGCATGACCCGGGCGGGGGAAACGCTTTCCCTCTGCTCGCGGGAGGGCGAAAGCTCGCCCAGCCGCCCTTCTTTCCAAAGGCCGTGCACCCGCTCCAAGGCCCGGCTGATGCCCTCGGCGTCGTCGGGCTCGGCCAGGACCCCGCCGCCGGAGCCCAATATATCCGCGGTCACGCCCCGGCGCGGGCTCAGGGCAAATATCGGCCGGCCCCCGCTCAAATAATCGGCGAGCTTCGAGGAAAAGAACACTCCTTCCTCCATCTTGGCCTCGACCAGGAGGAAGACGTCGGCCTCCTGCAGCCAGCGCCACACCGAATCGGGAGGCAGATGGGGATGGAAGCCGATCACGGAGGCGAGGTCTGCGGGGGGCGCGGGGAGGTCGTTTCCTTCATAGCGTCCGGCGAACTCCACGCGCAATTCCTCCCGGGCCCGGGGCCGTCTGGCCAGGAACAGGCGCAGGCCGGCGCATAGCGGCTCGATGCGCCGCTCCTTCATGAGGAATCCCGCGTGGCGCAGGACCAATGTCCGGCGCGCGGGCGGAGGGGGCGCGGGCTTCCAGAGGCTGGCCAGATGCGGGGCCACGAAGGCCTTGCTTAGGTATTTGGCCCTGTCGCCCTTGAGCAGGTAGTTCTTGAGCCTTTCCGAGGGAAAGACATAGCTTCCGGCTTGCGACAGCATTTCCTCGAGGAGCCGCTCCGAGCGCAAGCGCGACAAGGGGCCGACCTTGAAATGGTAAGGAGTGGGATAGAGATGGTGGGGCCAGGGATCGCTGAAGTAGGCGCACCAGGCAAGGCCCGGGAGGGCCCTGCGGATCTCGAGTCCGGCCAAATGGCTGATGTAGTGGTTGAGCCTCGTCAGGACGAGATCGAAGGGCCTTTCGCGGTGGGCCTGCCGCACGCCGCGGGAGGCGCTCAAGACCCAATCCCACTCCTCCCAGTTGCAGCCGCGGACCAGGTTCGGGATGCAGGCAAGCCGTCCCAGGAGGGAGTCTTGCCTCGAGAGTTCTCTTACGCGCGCCATCCACGGGCCCGGCCCGGCCGGGGCCACGGGACTTGCCGCGACGCCGGCGAGGGGCCCTTCCGCCGCGAAAATGGCGGGATCGCTCAGGAGGGGATGGGGAGAGGCGAAAGCCGTGATCTTATGCCCGCGGTCGGCCAAGGCCTTGGCGAGCTGGCTCGTGGACAGCCCGGCCGCGGTGTGGTTGTAGAAGTGGTAGGAGACGAGCGCGATGTTCAGGGGGCGCGTCACTTGCTTTCGAGCCCCCTCAGCCACAGGATGAGAACGAGGATTTGCCAGACCTCGCGGTTAAAGAGGCGCGGCGAGTCCCAATGCCGCTCCAGGACCTTCAGGCAGGCCTCCCTCTTGAGCGGGTAGGGGGCCTCGGCGAAGGCCTCCCGCAGGTATTCCTTGAGGTCTTGGCGCGCCCAGCGCCGCAGGGGCAAGGTAAACCCCGCCTTGGGCCGCGTCAGGACCTCCTCTGGGAGCTTTCCTTCCATGATTTTTCTCAAGATCAGGCGGTTGCGCAGCTTTCCCTTCCAGAAGCCGATTTTCTGGTCCAGGGGAAGGCTTCCCGCCAAGTCCGCGAAGACATGGTCGAGGTAGGGGACCCGGAGCTCGAGGCCGTGGGCCATGGTCATGCGGTCCGAGCGGGCCAAGAGGTCGTCGGTGAGCCACGCCCCCGAGTAGGCCTTGAGGATGCGGTTCAAGAACGGCAGGCCCGAGCTTTCGGCGTAGGCCCTGCGCAGAAGGTCCAGGCTGTCGTGGCCCTTCGGGTAGAAGTCCTCCGCCAGGAGGTCTTTCTTGGCGACTCCTCCATCCGAGAAGGACTTCACCATGGAGGGGAGGAATTTCTGAAGGTATTCCGCGCTGCTCAAATGCCAGTAGGAATTTGGGAAGAGGCTTTTTAGGGCCTTCTTGGCGATTTTCGGAGGCCCACCGTCCAGCCACGAGTAGTATTTCTGGCAGAAATAATACTTCTCGAAGCCGTAGCCGGCCAGCATCTCGTCGTTCCCCTCCCCCGAGAGCACGACGGAGACCTCTTTTTTCGCGAGTTGGCTCAAGTAGAAGAGGGCCACGGAGGGCATATCGGAGACGGGTTCGCCGAGGTGCCGGACGATTTTCTCCAAAATATGGCGCAGGTCGCCGGGGGAAAACTCGAGCTCATGGTGCTCGGTCGAGAACTTTCTCGCCACCAGGCGGGCGTAAGGCCTCTCATCGTACATGTCCTCGCCGGAGCCGCAGATGGAAAAGGTCTTGAGCGGGTTCTGCCCGAGCTCCGAGGCGGTTGCCACGAGGGCGCTCGAGTCGAGCCCACCGCTCAGGAATATCCCGACCGGAACGTCGGAGATAAGGAGGTATTTGACGGTTTTTTTAAGCTCGGCGTAAAGCCGCTCTTCCCACTCCCTTCCGGAGGTCCGGCGGGGCAAGGGAGTGAAATTCGGCTCATAGTAGCGCTTCTCGGGTGAAACTCCCTCCCGCGAGAGCTGGAGAGAGGACGCGGGCGAGACTTTCCGCACCTCTCTAAATCCCGTGCGCGGGGCCGGGATGTACCTGAAGCTCAGGTAGTCGGAGACGGCGATGGGATCCAAGGTCGTTTTCGCGCGGGGGTGGGCCCGTATGCCGGCGAGCTCGGAGGAGAAGATGAATTTCTCCCCGTCCTCGTAGAGATAGAGAGGCTTGATCCCAAACGGGTCCCGAGCCAAGGTCAGGGCTTGGCGGGAGCGGTCCCAAAGCGCCAGGGCGAACATGCCCCGCAAGTCCTTGAGCCAATCCTCCTTGAGCCCGGCCCAATTGAGGACGACCTCGGTGTCCGATCGGGATTTAAGGCGGCACCCTGTGGCCTCGAGCTCCCGGCGCAACTCCTGGAAATTGTAGACCTCCCCGTTGTAGGCCAGGACCAGGCGCCCGTCGGGGCTCTCCATGGGCTGGCGGCCGAGCGGGCTTAAATCGAGGATGGAAAGGCGGGCGTGGGTCATCCCGAAATGGCGGTCCACGTAAATCCCCTGGTCATCGGGGCCGCGGTGCCGGATGGCGGCCAAAAGCGGCTCTAGCTCTCGGCTTGAAACGGAGCGCCCCGCGTCTTTGTAGAGAAGCCCTACAAAGCCGCACATTTTTCGATGACTTGGACGATGCGCCGGGCGGCCCGTCCGTCCCAAAGCGGTGGCGCACGGCGCGGGGGCTTGGACTTCATGGCCAGGCCCAGCGCCCGGCTGATTGAAATCCGCCCCGGAGGCGCCAAGCGGTTGGTGCCGTGGGTCAAGGTGACCGGGCGCTCGGTGTTGCGGCGGATGGTGACGCAGGGGACTCCCAAGGCCGTGCTTTCCTCCTGGATGCCCCCGGAGTCCGTGAGCACCGCGCGGGCTCGGGCCATGAGGCCGAGAAATTCGAGGTAGCCGAGCGGGGGGGCGCAGATGACTTTCGGGCCCATGTCGAGGCGGAACTCGGCCATTCTCTCGCGCGTTCTGGGGTGGATGGGGAAAATGAGGGGAATCTCCCGGGATATCTTCTTGAGCTCGGCTCCGGTGGCGAGGCAGGTTTTGCGGTCGTCCACGTTCGAGGGGCGGTGCAAGGTGACGAGGCCGTAGCCGTTCGGGGCCAGGCCGAAACGCTCCCAGGGCTTCAGGCTGAGGGCCTTCTTCAGATGGGTTCGCAGACTGTCTATCATGGAGTTGCCCGTGAAATGAATCCAGGAGCGGGGCAGGCCTTCCTTGAGGAGGTTCTTTGTCCCGCTCGGCTCAGTGGTAAATAGCAGGCGCGAGAGGTGGTCGGCGAGCACGCGGTTGACCTCCTCGGGCATGGAGCGGTCGAAGGACCGTAGGCCCGCCTCGACGTGGGCCACGGGAATGCCGAGCTTGGCCGCCGCCAGGGCGCAGGCCAAGCTCGAGTTGACGTCTCCGCCCACGACCACGAGCCGCGGCCTCCGGGCCTGGCAGGCCTTCTCGAAGGCCGTCATGATGCGCGCGGTTTGCTCGGCATGGGTGCCCGAGCCCGCCCCCAGGAAGATGTCCGGGGCCGGGAGGCCAAGGTCCTTCAGGAACACCGCCGACATGGACTGGTCGTAGTGCTGTCCGGTGTGGACGAGGCGGTGGGCGATTCCGCGCTTTTTCATCTCCAGCACGATCGGGGCCATTTTCATGAAATTAGGCCGAGCCCCCACCACGATGAATATCATGCCATGCGCAGTTTAACAGCTTTGCCCTTTTTCGTCAACAACTGGTGTCAGACTATTAACTTTTGCATCCCAAAAGTTAAAAAGTTAGTGTATGACACCATATGCTCCGCCGCGTCGCGGCGCGGTGGCTGGTCTTGACAAAGGGTGGGGGACCTGGTATCAACGATTCGCGACGATAAAATCATGCTCATTGCCGTCAATTACCACTATATCCGGCCGCGCTTCGACGCCCCGCACCCGGGGATACACGGCGTGACCCCGGAGGAGTTCCGCTCGCGCCTGGAGCTCCTTTCGCGCGCCGGAGAGTTCATAGGCTTGGGGCGGCTTAGAGCTGCCGTTTCGGGCGGGGCGGGCCTTCCCGAGCGCGCCATCCTGGTCACCTTCGACGACGGGCTCAGGGAGCAATTCGACCACGCCCGGCCGGTCCTCCAAGACATGGGGATCCCCGCGGCCTTTTTCGTCAACCCGGCTCCCCTGGAGCGCGGGACCGTCATGCTCGTCCATAAAATACACATCCTGCGCTCCAGTATGAAGCCTGATGAATTCATCAAGAAAATAGAAGAAGGCGCTCGCGCCCATGACGGCGGATCGAACCCATTGCCAAAGGAGCGGCAGCACCTGGCCGCTGGCGCGGCCAGGTTATATCCATACGACGACCCGACTTCGGCGCAAACCAAGTATCTTCTTAACATCTTGCTGCCAAGGCCTTTGGTGGCCCGGATCATAGATGAGCTCTTCGCCGAGCGCTTCAAGGGGGAGGAGGCCGCGTTGAGCCGCGGGCTTTACATGGACCGGGCCCGGCTGGAGACGCTCGCGGCCGGCGATTGCCTCGGCAGCCACGCCTACGACCACGTGCCCCTGGGGCTTCTTTCCCGAGAGGAGGCCGACCTGCAGATTTCCAGTTCTCTGGAGCGGCTCGAGGCCCTGTCCGGCGCTCGGCCCTACGCCTTGAGCTATCCCTACGGCTCCCGGGAGGCCTGCGCGGGGCCGGCCCCAGGCTCGGCGCGGCGGGCGGGCGTGGAGCTGGCCTTCACCATGGAGCGGGCCGGCAACCCATCCCTCGAGGACCCGCTGTTCCTGGCGCGCTTCGACGGCAACGACATGCCCGGCGGCAAATCCTGCTCGTGGCCGGCCGAGGAGCTCTTCGAACGGATTCCCCGCCGAAGCTGGAAGAGCGCCTGAATGTGCGGCATTTTCGGAGCTTTAGGCCTCGAGCTCTCGGCGCTGGGCGTCAAGGACGCCCTCCAGAGCCTTCGCCACCGCGGCCCCGACGACTGGGGGGCCTGGTCCTCCGATTGGAGCGGCCGGGCCGCAAGCGAGCTCTGCCCCGACCTGTCGGCTCCCCCATGGGCCCCGGGCAACATGTCGGAGGAGTTCTGGCGTGGCTTCTCGCCCAAGGACGTGGCGCTTGGGCATGCTCGGCTCAGCATTTTGGACCTGACGCGCGACAGCCGCCAGCCCATGGCGGAGGAAGAGGGAGTGGCCCTGGTCTTCAATGGGGAGATCTACAACTACATCGAGCTTCGTTCGGAGCTTGTCAGCGCCGGCTGGAAATTCCGCAGCCGGGGCGACACGGAGGTTCTCCTTAAGAGCTACCTGGCCTGGGGACCGGCCTGCGTGTCGCGCTTCAACGGGTTCTTCGCTTTCGCCGTTTGGGACGGCCGCAAGAAAACCCTCTTCGCGGCGCGGGATCGTCTCGGAAAGAAGCCCTTCTATTACTGCCGTCCTTCGGCTGAGAGCCTCGTCTTCGCCTCGGAGATCAAGGCTTTCTGGGCCGTCCGGGCCGTGGAGCCGGCCGTCCGTCGGGACGTGGCCGCGCGCTTCCTCGCCCTGGGGGCGCTTCCCAAGGAGGACGAGTCGCTCTTCGAGGGAATTTGGCAGCTTCCCGCGGCCTCCATTTTGCTGTGGAGTCCGGGGCAAACGCCGCGCATCGAGCGCTATTGGGCGCCGGAGGTTTCCTTCGACCGCAAGCCCGAGAGGGCCGAGGAGTCCCTGCGCGAACTCCTCTTCGACTCAGTCCGCTTGAGATTCCGCTCCGACGTTCCGGTCGGGGTCGCCTTGAGCGGCGGGGTGGATTCGGCAAGCTTGCTTGCCGCGAGCGTGGACGTGCGCAAGGCCGGCGGCGTGGGCGAGTTGCGCGCGCTTTCGGCGGCCCATCATGAGGAGCGCTTCAGCGAGGGCAAGCGCGTTCGCCAGACCTTGAGCGCCTATCCGGAGGTCGCGCACGAGTTCTTTTCGACGTCCCAACTCAACTCCTACGGGGATTTCCTGGAGTTTCTGCGCTCCCAGGACGAGCCTCTCAAATTCGACGGAGTGTTCAGCCAATACCGCTTCATGCGGCAGGCCTCCGCCGCCGGCTTCAAGGTGCTTTTGAGCGGTCAGGGCGCCGACGAGCTTTTCGCGGGCTACCCCTGGTACATCAGGGTCTACGCGGCCTGGCTCTTGAGGCGGGGGAAGGTTTTTCAAGCCTGGCCGTGGCTCAAGGAGCTCAAAACCCGGCAATACGGGTCCTGGCCCGGCCTCTTGGGCGATTTGGGAAGCGACCTCCTCATGTCCCGCGGGAAATCCTACAAGCATCGCCGCGTCCTGCGCTGGCTTTCCCGGGACGCTTGGGCAAGCCACTGCCTCGAGCCTTATGAAAGGGAGCTGCGCCTGTCCCAGGATTGGCCGGCGTACCATGCCAGCCAAATATTCCAGGCGAGCCTTCCCGGACTGCTCAAGGACGAGGATCGCAACTCCATGGGAAGCGGCATCGAGACCAGGCTCCCGTACCTCGATCACCGCCTGGTGGAGTGGGCCCTGAGCCTCGACCCCTCCTTCATGTTCCGGGGCGGGGCGACCAAGCACCTGCTGCGCAGCGCCTTCGCCTCGCGGCTCCCGGAGGATGTGGCTTGGTCCAAGGAAAAGCGGGGCTTTTACGTTCCCTGCGCCAATCAATGGCCGGAGCACAAGGCCGAGTTCAAGCGCCTCATGGAGGGAGCCTCCTGGGCCTCCTCGTTCGTGGACGTGCCGGGCTACGCGAAGCTCTGGGAGAGCGGCCAGATAGACGAGCAGCTTGCCTGGAGATTCTTCAGTCTGCTCTTCGCCAGCGAGAACGCCGAGAAATCCTTCGCGTCCGCGAGGCCGAATTCCCCGCCGAGCGCGGCGGTTCGGGCGTCCGCGCGCTTCGCGATACTGCTGCCCACGGTGGTCAAGCCCCCGGCCCTGGGCGGAGGCTACCTCAACACCGTGAGGTTCGGCCGGCTTCTGGCCCGGCACGCGGAGGTGCGCTTCGTGTCGTACAAGGCCAAGGAGGAGGGAACGTGGTTCCTGCCCGAGGCCGAGGAGCGGCTCATCCGGGACCGGTACGTCATGGTGCTTCTTTGGGGCCAGGACGTGGCCGCTCACGTGCGCTGCTACCACGGCAAGGCTCCGCTCGTGTACTATCACAAGGGAATTGACTTCAACGTGCATTTGGAGCCGGACATGCCCATCCTCTGCAACAGCCGCTACCTCATGACCCACGCCCAGGAAAATTGGCCCGCCAACCCCGCCTTCTACATGCCCCCGGTCTTGGAGCCGCATTGCCGCGACGCCGGCCGGCCGCGGGACATTGACGTGCTGGTGGTCTGCCGCAAGCAGCCGGGCTACATCTTCAAGGAGCTGGTCCCGAGGCTCAAGGCGCGCTGCCGGGTGGAGGTCTTGGATGAATTCCTCGACAGGGAGCGCCTTTTCGAGCTTTTCAACCGCGCGAAAGTGTATCTTTACGCCTACGCCCCCCAGCGCACCGATTACTCCTCCACGGGCTGGCGCATGATGGAGGGCTTCGGAACCCAGGCCTTGGAGGCCATGGTCTGCGGCTGCGCGGTGTTCAGCAACCTGCGCGGAGGCATGGCCGATTTCGTGGACCCGGAGGTCAACGCCTTCCGCCTTGAGTCCCATTCGGCCGATTGGGACGCCTGCCGGATACTCAAGGCGGTTCAAGCATACCCCCCGCAGGGGGGCCGGCGCCGCGCGGACTTCCTGCTCGAGCACTACGGGGAGGACGCGTTCCACGAACGCGCCGAGGCCTTCGCCGATTTCATGGCCGATTACGTCCCCTTTTGCGAGCGGCACCCGGCCCGGCCTGCGGATTTCGGCTTTCCCGCCCCCATGAGCCGGCTGGAGAGGATCGCGGAGAGGACGGCGCGCGAGCTCTACAGCTTCAAGAGGCGCCATCTGGGAGAGTATCCCCTGCGCAAAATAGCGGATTTCTGGAAATGAGGGTCGCGCTCTTCGGGAACTCGACCTCGGCCCGCCAAGGGGGGAGCCTCGTTTACCTCTCGGCCTTGGCCGCCGCGCTCGTGGAGCGGCACGAAGTGGATTGCTACAGTCCGAACGGGCTCGGCGCGACGGAGCTCTCGCGGGTCTTGCCGGAGCAAGGCGGCCGTCCGGCCTTTCGGCCCGAGCCGCGGCGCTCCGAGGCCTGGGTCTGGGGGGAGCTTAAGGCCGCTTTTTCGGACAGGGCCTACGACCTCGTGGTTCTTCAATCCTCGCGCGTGCCCAGGCTGTCTCTCTGCGCGAGAGCCTATCTTCTCTGCGAATTTCCCTTCCAAAAATCGGTGCCTTGGGACGACCGAGCAAGGCTTTCGAGCTACCGTGGCGTCATCGCCAATTCCAGCTACACCGCGCGCTGGATCGAGAGGCTCTGGGGCCGCCGGGCCGAGGTTCTCCATCCGGCCGTAAGCCCCGTTGAGCCCGGGCCCAAGAGGCCGTATATCCTGGGAGTGGGGCGCTTTCTCGAGGGCGGGCGCTCCAAGAGACAGAGGGAGCTTGTCTCTATTTTTCGCGAGCTTTGCTCCTCCGGCCTCAAGGATTGGGAGCTTCATCTGGCCGGGTTCGTGCAGGACAAGGCCTACGCGGCCCTCGTGTCCGAGGAGGCAAAGGGCCTGCCCGTCAAATTCCATTGGGATGCCGGCCGGCCGGAGCTCGAGGAGCTCTATTCTGTTTCCTCGGTGTTCTGGCACGCGGTCGGCGCGGGAGTGGATCCCGAGGAAAGGCCGGAGGGCATGGAGCATTTCGGCATCTCCACGGTGGAGGCCATGAGCGCGGGCTGCGTGCCCGTGGTGATCAATCGCGGCGGCCAGCCGGAAATCGTGGGGCCGGGGCAGGGCGTGCTGTGGGAAAGCCTCGAGGAATGCGCCGAAGCGACGTCCCGCCTGGCCGCGGACGCGGCGAGGCTTAACTCCCTGTCGCGGGCCTGCGCGCTCCGCGCCCGGGATTTCGCCTTTCCGGCGTTTTCCCGGAGGGCGCGGGAGATATTCTCGTGAATCCGCGTCCCGTGCCGGGCACGGAGCTGCTTGCCGTCGGAAATCCCGACGCGGCTCTCCTGGGGGGGCTCTCGGAGGGTCCGGGAGACTTGTGGCACAGCGGGCTTCAGCGCGGGGCCGGCGGCCTTTTGGGGGAGCTGCGTTATTGGTCGCCCGTTTATTGGTTCTATCTCAACGATGTGGATCCCGTCGTCAGAGGGGTTTCCTGGCGCCTGGATCCGGGGGGTTTCGTGGTACGGGCCTCGGCTTGGCGAGCTTTGGGAGGAGCCGATCCCGGCTACGCGAGCGACGCGGCGCGGGCCTTGGATCTGGGTTTTCGCCTTCTGCGGCGCGGGGGGGTGCCGCTCCACGTCCCGGGGCTTTTCGGGGCTCATCCGCGAACGAAAGAAAAAAATGAAATTCCTCGAGAGGATCTGTACCTATTTTTCATCAGGCATTTCAAGCGCCAGTACCGAATGTGGGTCCTGGCGCGCGAGTCGGCCAGGCGCCGGGCGCCGCTCTCGCAGTGGCGCGCCCTTAGGCGCGCCGAGGCCCGCGCTCGAGCCGTTCCCGCTCTGTACGACCGGGACCTTCCCGCGCGGCCGCTGCGCCCACTGCCCGAGAGCCGCCCGTCGGTCTCGGTCATCATACCCACCTTGAGCCGGCCCCGCTGCATGGCCAATCTCCTGTCGGACTACACCCGGCAGACCTTTCTTCCCGGCCAGATCGTGGTCATGGACGCGACTCCTGAGCTCGAGCGCGAGGCCGGGCTCTACGAGCTTTTCAAGGCCAAGCTTCCCCTGGTGGTGCTCTGGCAGAAATCCCTGGGCTCCTGCCGGGCCCGCAACGAGGCCATCGCGGCCTGCACCGGAGACGTCATCGTTTTCGGGGACGATGACATCCGGATTCCTCCCGACTTCGTGGAAAACCACGTGCGGCTCCTCGAAACCTACAAGGCCGACGGCGCGGTGGGGCTCGACATCCGGGCCGACCACCCCGAGCAGGGCTTGGAGGACTTGGCGCGCAAGCTCTCTGATCCCGCCTTGCGCCGGGGCGCGGCCGGGGCGGCGGCGACCTTCAATAACGCCAACTCCTGCGTGCGCCGCGAATGGGTCCTGCGCTGCGCGGGCAACGACGTCAATTTCGACGGGGGCTACGGAGAGGACCAGGATTTCGGGCATTGCCTGGTGGAGAAAGGCGCCGTTCTCCTGCGCAATCCCCGCAGCGCCGATCTGCACTTAAAGCCCGCCGCCGGCGGGTTTCGCTGGTGGCAGGGGCAATTGGAGCTCAAGGGCAAGGCCCGCCGGCGCCAGCCTTGGGAGCTCGAGCGCCAGGTCGGCTGGATATCTCCCCGCCCGAGCCCCACCATCATGTACGGGTTCCTGAAGCACTACACCCACGAGCAGCTTCGGGAGTGGCTTTATATTTATCTAGCTAGGTCCTGGTGGCCGAGCTACGCCAAGCCCGGGGAGTCCTTCGCCGTCCGATGCCTCATGCTTGTCCCGCGCCTCCTGGCCACGCCGTGGGTCCTCTTGCGGATACGGGAGAGTATGCGATTCGCGCAGGCCTTGAAAGCGAGGGGGCCGCGCTATGAGTAAGTTCCTCCTCGTCATCCCGGACGGCCCGGGGATGCGCAATTTCCTCTGCTCGGGATTTCCGGGGCTTTTGCTGCGCTCGGGGGAGGTGGCGGTCTGGCACGGCCTTCCGGAGGAGGCGATCCGGCCCTACGAGAAGAGCGCTCCGCGGGGGATTTCCTACCAGCCCCTTCCCTTCTGGCGCGAGAGCTTGACCGAGCGCCTGCTCCGCCTTGCCAAGGGCTGCGCCCAGCTCTACTGGAAGCGGGAAGAGGGCACGAGGTTCATCTTGAACCAGATGACGGTCCCGGACCAGGATCCTGCCGACCTTTGGATCGCCCGCCTGGCCAAGGTCCTGGGCCGCTGGTGCGCCGGGCCGCGGCGGATGGCTCTGCTCGAACTCTGGCATGCCCGCGTCGTCTCGGCCTCGGTCCACATTGGGGAGTTCGAATCCTTTCTCGCCCAAGTCAAGCCGAGCGTG
The DNA here is from genome assembly GCA_016218575.1 of Elusimicrobiota bacterium. Classification (NCBI taxonomy): domain Bacteria; kingdom Pseudomonadati; phylum Elusimicrobiota; species Elusimicrobiota bacterium. The sequence continues at coordinate 28,523 of JACRDN010000001.1, read as the reverse complement.
GTCCTTTGCGCGCACCAGAGGTCGAGCCGCGCCGTGCCGGCCCTCGTGGCCGCGCGAGGAATGGGGATTCCCACCGCCACCTTCATCTACTCGTGGGATAACCTCCCCAAGGGGCGCATGGCGGTCCGCGCGGATCACTTCCTGGTTTGGAGTCCGTGGATGAGGCAGGAGCTGTTGATTTATTATCCCGAGGTGGCGCCGGAGCGCGTCCATGTCGTGGGCACCCCCCAATTCGAGCCTTACTTCGACCTTTCCTTAATAACGCCCCGTGAGCCCTTCCTGCGCGGCCTGGGTCTCGACCCCGGCCGGCCCACGGTGTGCTTTTCCGGAGATGACTTGGCGACGTCCCCGCACGATCCTATCTACTTGGAGGATTTGGCCGAGGCCCTGCAAGCAGTTCCGGAGGAGAAGCGCCCGCAGATACTCTTTCGCCGCTGTCCCACGGACGACGGCAGGCGCTACCAGGGAGTTTTGAGCCGCCACCCCGAGATCGCGGTCTGCGAGCCGCGCTGGGCGATGGTTTCGGAGGGCGATTGGTCCCAGCGCGCGCCCACGACGGAGGACTCGGCCCTCTTGGCCAACGTGGCGGCGCACTGCGACGCGGTGGTCAACGTGGCCTCGACCATGGCCTTGGACTTCGCGATTTTGGGAAAGCCCGCCGTGTACCTGGCCTATGATCCCCCGGGGTGGGTTCCGGGCCAGCGCAGCATCCATGACATCTACCGCCTGCCTCATTTTCGCTGTGTCCATGAATTCGATCCCGTGCATTGGGCCCGGTCGAGCCGCGGTTTGGGAGAAATCGTGATGCACGCTCTTTCCCATCCCGAAGAGAAGGCCTCGGCAAGGGAGGCATGGAAAAACAAAACAGCCCTGCATCCCCTGGACCAGGCCAGCCGCCGCTGCTGCGAGGCTTTGCGGCGAATCGCGGAGGGCTCCGGGCGATGCACGTAGCCTTCTTGACCGCGGAATACCCGCCGCTTCCCCACGGCGGCATCGGGACCAGCGTGAGGAGCCTCGCCCGCGGGCTCGTGCGCCGGGGGCACCGAGTGACCGTCCTGAGCTGGGGGGAAAAATCAGCTTTCGCTGACGAGGGCGTGGCCGTCCGCGTCCTGGCGCAGGCGGCTCTTCCCAAGACCGGCTGGTTCATGAACCGTTGGCGCGCGCGGGCTGAACTCAACCGGATGGTCCGCGAGGAAGGCCTAAACCTGGCCGAGGCCCATGACTGGTGCGGAATTTCGGCGGGAATCCGCCTCGAGTGTCCCCTGCTCGTGCGCTGTCACGGGACCTCGGCCTATTTCGCCGATCTTCTGGGCGAGCCCTCCCGGGCCGGCCTGCGCTGGGCCGAGTCTTGGGCGCTCAAGGGTGCTGATGCTCTCGCGGCGGTGAGCCGCTTTACGGCCGAGGCCACGGCGCGCTTGTTTGGGCTCGCGCGGCCCATCGAGGTCATCCACAACGGCGTGGACGCGGCGCAATTCCGTCCGGACTCCGCAGGCTGCGAGCCGGGCCTCCTGCTGTACCTGGGGACTATCGTGCGCAAGAAGGGGGTCTTGGACCTCTGCCGGATATTCTCGAGGGTCGTCGAGCTTCGCCCGGAGGCGCGGCTGGTCTTGGCCGGGCGCGACGCCGCCGACCGCCGGACCGGCGCGGGCTCGACCTGGGCGCTCTGCCAGGCGGCGCTATCGCCGCCGGCTCGGGAGAGAATTTCTTACCTGGGCCCTCAGCCGTACGAGAACGTGAGGGCCTTGCTGAATCGGGCCAGTCTTTGCCTCTTCCCGTCCCGGGCCGAGGCCTTGCCCATGGCTTGGCTGGAGGCCATGGCCTGCGGCAAGGCCGTGGTCGCCTCGAGCCTGGGCTGGGGCTCCGAGGTGATCGAGCACGGCGCCTCCGGGCTTTTGGCCGATCCCGCCGACCACGAGGAGTACGCCCGGGCCGTGGCCGGGCTCCTGAAGGAGCCCGGCAGGGCTAGGCGCCTTGGCCAAGCCGCCCGCCTTCGGGTCGAGGCGGCCTTCTCCATCGAGGGCATGGTGGAGAAGAGCTTGCGCTGGTACGAGGCCGCGCTGGCCGGCGGAAAGGGGGGCTCGCCCTGAGAACGGCCGTGGAACTATCTCTAGTCATCTGCACCTACCAGCGCCCCGGGCCCCTGAAGAATCTTCTCGAGGCTCTCGCGCTCCAGGACCGGCCTCCGGACCAGACCCTCGTCGTGGACGCGTCCCTCGATGATGCGAGCGAGCGCGTGGCGCGCGAAGTCATGATTTCCGGCGGGCTTCCGGGCTTGGAGTATCGCCGCGCGGGTCCCGAGGAGCGGGGCCTAACGCGCCAAAGAAACCTCGGGATCGGACTGGCCGGAGGCGCCATCATCGCTTTTCTCGATGACGACACCATCCCGGAGCCCGGCTATTGCCGGGAGCTGCTGGCTTGTTTTACCCGCCATCCCGAGGCCGCGGCCGCGGGGGGCTATATCACCAACGAGGAAGCCTGGCGGCGGGCGGATCCCGCCTCCTCCCGGTCATGGGCGGTCTACCGCCGCGGCTCCTGGGAGCGCCGTGAGGATTACCGCTGGCGCCTTCGGGCCGCGCTGGGGCTGGTCCCATGGGAGAACCCGGGTTGGCTCCCTCCTTCCGGGCACGGGCGTCCCGTGTCCTACCTGCCTCCCGACGGCGAGGACTACGAGGTCGAGTTCGTGATGGGGGGGGCCAGCGCCTGGCGCCGGGAAATCTTCGAAAAGCACCGATTCTCTCCCTATCTCGAGGGTTATGGCCTTTACGAGGACTTGGACCTATGTCTGCGCGCGTCCGCCGACGGGCGGCTTTTCCAATGCACGAGGGCGCGCCTGGCCCATCATCACGCAGGTTCTGGGCGGCCCCGGGCTTTCAGGTATGGCGAGATGGTGACGCGCAACGGCTGGCGGGTCTGGCGCACGCGCTGGCCCGAGCCTGCCTGGCTCGACAGGGCGCGCTGGTGGCTCATCAGCGTTTTTCTCCTGCTCTGCCGGCTGGGTGACGCCGTGCGCGGGCCGCGGCGCGGCCAAGCCCTGGCCGAGGCCGCCGGGCGGGCGTGGGGCTTGGTCCGAGTTCTTTGGAGCCGCCCGCCGCTGCCCGCGGCGGAGTCCGGAGCGCGGACCTTGCTGGTGGTCAGCCACGTATGCCATTATGAATGGGAGGGGAGAACCTACGCCTACGCCCCCTATGCGCGGGAGCTGGACATCTGGGCCGACCTTTTTCCCCGGGTGCTCGTCGCGGCTCCCCTGCGGCGCAAGCCTCCTCCGGCCCAGGCGAGCGTATTGCGCCGCGGCAACATCCAGGTTGCCGCGCAGAGGGAAGTCGGCGGGCTCTCCCTCTTGGCCAAAGCTGCGGCCTTGCCTTCCATTCTATGGTCCTTGCATCGCGTCATGAGCCAGGCCGACGCCATCCATGTGCGCTGCCCGAGCAACTTGGGCCTTTTGGGAGCGGCGCTGGCCCCGTTCTACAGCCGCCGCCTGGTGGCCAAGCATGCCGGGCAGTGGAACGGCTATCCCGGCGAGGGTTTGAGCGGGAAAATGCAGAGGTGGATCCTAGGCTCCTCGTGGTGGCGCGGCCCGGTCTTGGTTTATGGGCGGTGGCCGAACCAGCCCGCCCATGTGGTGCCTTTTTTCACCTCCATGCTGAACTCCGCGCAGATCAAGCGCGCCCGGGCCGCGGCCGCGGCCCGGGCCGCGCGCGAGGGGGAGGCTTTGCGTGTCCTCTACGTGGGCCGTTTGGCTCCGGAGAAGAACGTGGACGTTCTCCTGGAGGCTCTCTCCTTGCTCAAGCGCGGGGGGACCGCTTTGCGCTGCGAGATAGTGGGGGATGGGGTGCAGAGGCCTTCCCTCGAGGCCCTGGCCGAGAGGGAGGGCCTGGGAGAGTCGGTGTTTTTCTTCGGCGCCGTTCCTCTCGAATCCGTACTGGACTTCTACGAACGCAACGACGTGCTAGTCCTAGCCTCCGAGGTGGAGGGCTGGCCAAAGGCAGTGGCCGAGGCCATGGCCTTCGGTCTAGTCTGCATCGGTTCGGATCGGGGCTTTGTCTCCCATCTCCTGGGGGAGGGTCGCGGGATATTGGTCCAGCCCGGGGACGCCCAAGGCCTGGCCGAGGCGATCGCGGGCGTGGGCCGGGCTCCCCGCGATTTCGAGCCCATGCGCCGCCGCGCCGCGGCCTGGGCCCAGCGCTACCGCTTGGAGGATTTGAAGGAAAGTATTCGGGCGCTCCTGGAGGAGAGTTGGGGCAAGGCATGAGGCTTCCCATCGGAGTGATGCACGTCACGGACACCCTCGAGGCGGGTGGGCTCGAGAGGATGAGCGTCAACCTCGTCAATCGCCTGCCGCGCGAGCGCTACCGCCCCTATCTTTGCACCACGCGCCGGGAGGGCCCATTGGCCGAACTGGTTTCTCCCGATGTGGGACGCCTGGCCTTGAATCGGCGCTGGCGGGGGGATCTCCGCGCCGTGAGGCGACTGGCTTCTTTCATTGGAAGCAACGAGATACGCCTCCTTCACGCGCACGGTTCATCCCTCTTCATCGCGGCCTCGGCCTGCCGTCTGGCGCCACGGACCGTCCTCCTCTGGCATGATCATTTCGGTCCGGCCCGGCGCGCGGGCCGCTCGCCCTGGCTCTACCGCCTGGCCGCCTCCCGGGTTTCGGGGGTCATCGCCGTGAGCCGGGACCTGGCGGATTGGGCGCGGGGGCCTCTGGGCCTGCCCCCCGAGAGGATTTGGCATATTCCCAATTTTCTATGCGAACCGGCCGCGGTCCCTTCCGTGGATCCTCCCGGGCAAGCCCTACCGGGAGAGGAGGGCCAGAGAATCGTTTGCGTGGCCAATTTCAGGCCCGAGAAGGATCTCCTTTGCCTCATAGAGGCCCTGCCCGCCGTGCTTGAGAAGCGGCCCCGGGCTCGCCTGGCCTTGGTGGGTTCCGTGGTGGAGCCGGCGTATCACGCCCGGGTGCTCGCCAAGGTGCGCGAGCTCGGACTTGAGGGGAGCGTTTCCGTGCTGGGCCCCCGGCGGGACGTCTTTCCCATCCTTAGGCGCTGCGACATCGGGGTGCTAAGCTCGACTGCCGAGGGGCTGCCCTTGGCTCTGCTCGAGTACGGCTCGGCGGGCTTGGCCGTAGCCTGCACCGCGGTGGGGGATTGTCCCGAGGTTCTCGAGGGCGGGAAGGCCGGGATTCTGGTGCCGCCCCAGTCTCCCGAGAAGCTGGGGCGGGCTCTTTTAGCCCTGCTGGAGTCGGAAGAAACCCGAAAGACCCTGTCCTGCCGCCTTCGGGAGCGGGTCCGGAGCCATTACAGCGCCGAGGCCGTGATGAGCCGAGTCGAGCGCGTCTACGAGGAGCTCTTGGACTTGCGATGAACAAGGCGAAACCTCCCGTTCCCTGGAAGCTCCTCTCCTTCGTGGCCGCCCATGTTCCGTTGGCCGTCCTCATGCGCCAGAATTCCGGCATCGCGGTGGTCCACGCCTCGGCCACGATGGCCGTGGCGTTCGGGGCGGCCCTTTTCGGCCGGGGCCTGCAGTGGCCTATCTATTCCGCAGCCTACGTGGTGGGTTGCGAAGTGCTGTGGCGGACCACCCGGGCGAGCAGTGTCATTTTTTGGGAATCGGGCAAGTACGCGACGGCGGCTCTCTTGGGCATCGCTTTCCTGCGCCACATAAAGAAGCCGAAAGACATGTTCTTGCCCATCCTGTACCTCGCGCTCCTCCTGCCCTCGATCATGGTTACGGTTTCCGATATGGGCCTGTCCCGCGAGACCCGGAACATGATCAGCTTCAACATCTCGGGGCCGGTGGCCTTGGCCGTCTGCGCCGTATTTTTCTCCCAAGTGCGCATGCAATGGGACGATTTGCACAAGCTCCTCTGGATATTCCTGGGGCCCGTCGTGGGAACGGCCGCCATCGGGACCTATAGGATGATGACGGCCGAGGAGTTCGTCTTCACCGGCAAGTCGAGCTTCACGGCGAGCGGCGGCTTCGGCCCCAACCAAGTCTCGGCGGTGCTGAGTCTGGGGCTGGTGTTCTGCCTCTTCATCGCCTGGCAGGAGAGAAGTAAAATCACGCGCGCGGTGGCCCTGGGCCTGGCCCTGTGGCTGGCCGGGCAGACCTTGCTCACGTTTTCGAGAGGGGGTATCTACAACGCCGGGATCTGCGTGGTCCTGGCCAGCCTCCACGTCATTCCCCAGCGCCGCAAGCGCATGATGTTCCTGGCCCTGCTGGGGATCGGGTACCTGGCCATGACCAAGTTCCTGATCCCGCGCCTTGACGCCTTCACGGAGGGCATGCTCTCGGAGCGCTTGAGCGCTACCGCCATCACCGGGCGTTATGAAATGGCCGAGGCGGAGATACGGACTTTCTTGGAGAATCCGGTGCTGGGGGTGGGGCCCGGCCTGGCCTCGACCCGCCACCCCGGCTACATGGAGGAGCTGCCGGCCCACACGGAGTTCACCCGGCTTCTGGCCGAGCACGGCCTAGGCGGGGTTTTGGCCCTGGTCTGTCTATTGGCGATGCTCATGCGGGGCTATCTCAGGGCCCCGAACCTGCCGGCACGGGTTTTCTCCTCGATGATGGCCGGCTGGGCGATCGTCGAGATGGGCCACGCGGCCACGAGGATCGCGGCGATCTCCTTGACGGCGGGCTTGGCCTTGCTGCGCTGGGACGAGAGCCCCGCGCCGGCGCCTACCGGCGCAGGAGCAAGGACAGCACCGTCCTCACCAAAAGCGTGAAGTCGAAGAGGAAGGAGGAACGCTGGATGTATTCCTTGGCCAGGCGTATCTTGTCCGGGAGCACCCGGCTCAGATAGATCTTCTCCGGGTCGAGGCCCCCCAGAACCTTGGCCTCGTCGCGGTACTGGAAGGAGGCCAGGTCGGTGACGCCGGGCTTGACCTTGAGTATCTCCTCGTAGTCCTTTCGGAAGAGCTCCGCGTATTTGCGCACCTCCGGGCGGGGGCCGACGAGACTCATCTGCCCCAAGACCACGTTGACGAGCTGGGGGAGCTCATCAATTTTGGTCCGGCGCAGGGCCGCTCCCAGGCGTGTGATCCTGGGGTCATGGCCGGAGGTGAGGGAGGCTCCGGCGTTCGCGGCCATGGTCCTGAACTTGTAGATGATGAAGGGTTTGAAGCCCTTCCCCATGCGCTCCTGGCGGAATAACACCGGCCCTTTGGAGTCGAGCTTGACGAGCACCGCGACCAGGGCGAAAACGGGGAGAAGGAGGGCGAGGCCGACCAGGGCGGCGGCCAGATCGAAGGCTCTCTTGATCACCGCCGGTTCTGCTTGACGATCCGGCTTACGGAGTCGATCACGTACTCGACGTCGGATTTCCTGAGGCCCGGATAAATGGGAAGGGATATGTTTCTGTTGGAGGCGGCCGTGGCCCGCGGGAAATCCTCCGGGCGGAGCCGGAAGGATTTCCGGTAGTAGGGCTGCAGATGCAGGGGGATGAAATGGACGCTGGTCCCGATGTTGAGCTCGCGCAGCCTCTCGATGAAGGCGTCACGGGAGATGGAAAGTCTCTCGAGATTGAGGCGTATGACGTAGAGATGCCAAGCGTGTTGGATTGCCGGCAGGACGGTGGGGGCCTCGATCTCGGGCAGCTCCCGGAAGGCCCGGGTGTAGCGCTCGGCGTGGCTCTCGCGGATCCGCCAGGAAGCCTCGCATTTGGCGAGCTGGCAGAGTCCGATCGCGGCCGCGATGTCGGTCATGTTGTATTTGTAGCCCGCCGTGATCACCTCGTAGCGCCAGGAGCCGGCCGCGTTGTAGCGCTTCCAGGCGTCCTTGCTGATGCCGTGCAGGCTCAGGAGGCGGGCCTTAGCCGCGCGCGCGGGATCATTGGTGACGAGCATCCCGCCTTCCCCGGTGGTCACCGGTTTGACGGCGTGGAATGAGAAGCACCCCATGTCGCCCAAGGTCCCGACCATCTTGCGGCCGTAGCGGGAGGGAGGGGCGTGGGCGGCGTCCTCTATGACGGCCAAGCCCCGCCTTTCGGCGACGGCCAAGATGGGGTCCATGTCGCAGGGGTGGCCCCCGAAATGGACTGGGATGACCGCTCTCGTCCTGCGGGTGACGGCGCGTTCGATGAGCTCCGGGTCCATGTTCAAGGTGTCCGTCCTGCAGTCAACGAGCACGGGCTTGGCCTTGAAGTAGAGGGCGACCTCGGCCGTGGCCGTGAAGGTCATGGTGGGGACGATGACCTCGTCTCCCTCCTTGAGCCCCAAGGACAGCAGGGCCAAATGCAGGGCGGCGGTTCCTGAATTGACCGCCACGGCGTGCTTGGCGCCGATGTAGCGGGCGAATTCTCTCTCGAAGCGGCGCACCTCGGGGCCCGTGGTCATCCAACCCGATTTGAGCACCCGAGCCACGGCTCTGACCTCTTCATCGGCGACATGTGGAACGTGGAACGGAAGAAAAGTCTTTCTCAAGGGTCCCCTTGAATATTGCCAGAATATAGTTTATAAGTTAGCACGCGGAGCGTGCAATACTCGCAGATGAGCCAATCCCAAAACCACGGTTCCCGGCCCTTCCTCTCCGTCGTGATTCCCTGCCGCGACGAGGCCGCCTACATCGAGGCCTGCCTCGACTCGGTCCTTGCCAACGATTATCCCGCGGATCGCATGGAGATCTTGGTGGTGGACGGGCTCAGCCGGGACGGCACGCGCGAGATGGTCGAAGAATACGCGCGGTGCCACCCGCGCCTCCGCCTGCTCGACAATCCCGCCGGGACGGCTCCGGCGGCCATGAACGTCGGCATCAAGGCCGCGCGCGGGGATGTCATCATGCGCATGGACGCGCACTCGGTTTATCCCCCATGCTACATGGCAGGCCTGGTGGACTGGCTTGTAAAGAGCGGGGCCGACAACGTGGGATGTCCTTGGGTCATCCGCCCCGCCAACGACTCGCCCAAGGCCCGGGCCATCGCCCTGGGTCTGGCCCATCCCTTCGCCGTCGGAAACGCGCATTACCGCATCGGGATTTCCAAGCCGCGCTGGGTTGACACGGTTCCCTTCGGCTGTTATCCTAAAAAAGTATTCGACCGCCTGGGGTTGTTCGATGAGGAGCTGGTCCGGAATCAGGACGACGAGTTCAACCAGAGGCTCGTCAAGAGCGGCGGCCGGATTCTGCTGATTCCGGATTTTTCATGCGATTACTACGCTCGGGACGGGTTCCTTAAGCTTTGGCGCATGTATTATCAATATGGCTATTATAAGCCTTTGGTCGCGCGCAAGCTCGGCCGCGTCATGACCTTGCGGCAAGTCGTGCCGGGCCTTTTCCTGGCGAGCCTCGTCCTCTTGGCCGGGCTGGGGGTTTATTTCCCGGCGGCGCGGGCTCTGCTCGGGCTTCTTCTCTCGCTTTACGGCTTCCTGGTCCTGTCCTGCGCGCTCTGGGCTTCCAAGGGCCAGGGCGTGGTATGCTTTCTCGACCTCATGGCCGTCTTTGCCCTGCTCCATTGGGCGTACGGTTTGGGCTTCCTCAAGGGGAGCCTGGACTTCCTGCTCCTCGGCAGGAGGCCCGAGCCGGGGCGCCTGGCCGCGGCTCCCACGCGGTGACTTCTCCCAAGGTGTGCGTGGTCGTCCTCAACTGGAACCGGCTCGCGGAAATTCGCGAGTGCCTGTCCGCGGTATGCGAGCTGGAGTACCCCAATTTCAAGGTCTTGATCGTCGACAACGGCTCTGAGGACGGGTCCCTGCCCGCGCTGAGGAGGGACTTTCCCGGCGCGGAATTCATCGAGAACGGGGCCAACCTGGGGTACGCGGGGGGAAACAACGTCGGCATCCGGCGAGCGTTCGAGGCGGGGGCGGAGTACGTGTGGCTGCTCAACAACGACGCCGTGGCCCATCCCGAGTGCCTGGCGCTTCTGGTCGAGGCCGCCAGCCGCGTCGCCAGGCCCGGCATGGTCGCCCCGGCCATCTATCGTCACGAGGAGAGGGAGCACCTCTTGTTTTCCGGGGCCTGGATCAATTTCGAGGCGCAGAAGCTCGAGGTGCCCCGCGACGCCGCGCAAAGGGCGGCCTGGGAGGCCGATCCCGGGCGCTGCCCCTTCATCACGGGAACCGCGCCGCTCCTGAGCCGCCGCGCCGTCGAGAAGGCCGGGGCCCTCGATGAGGGATTTTTCTGCTATTTCGAGGACAACGATTATTCCGTGAAAGTGTGGAGGGCGGGCTTACGCGGCCTGGTGGAGCCGCGGGCCAAGGTCTGGCACCGGGGCAATTCCAAGGAGTGGCCGCGAAAACGGCCGCCTTATTACTCCTATTACGTGACGCGCAACCGCTACGCATTCTGGATGCGCTACCTGCCCCTGCGGCGCAAACTCGGGTATTCTTTGCGCTACTGCGGGCGCTACATCAGGCACGCCGGGACCCTGCGGGGCTTCGGGCAGACGGCCCAGGCGGAGGCCTCTCTCGATGGGCTTTGGGCGGGCCTTCGCGGTGAGCGCGGGCCCTGGAATCGCTCCACCGGCATGCCCAAGGCCTTGAAGAGGCTGGCCCTGAGCCGGCCTTATTTGCTCGGCAATTTTCTGGAGGGGCAATGGGGCCGGATGGCGGGGGATATGCTCAAATGGATCCATTGATAGATTCCGAATATTCCTCGGGCCGCTACTTCGAAGACAGGCGCCGCCACGAGGAGGACGCCGAGTTCAAGGCGAGGAACTTCGCCGAACTCTTTAAAAGGGTCGCGGCTCGCAGGGGCCTGCGCGTGGACTCCTACGCGGACGTGGGCTGCGGCTCGGGAGCGGCGGCCCGGAACGTGGCGAGGCTTCTCGCGGGTCAGGGGATAGTCCTCAAATCCGTCAAGGGCTACGACGTCTCTCCCCATGTCCGGGAGATGCATGTGGAGGGGGTGGAGCTGGTCCATGGCGGGCTCGATCAGTCCCGGGAGCGCGTGGACTTGGCCACGCTTTTCGACGTGTTCGAGCATGTCTCTGATCCCTTGGGATTTATCGGCAGGATGTCGGGGCGATGCGACATCCTGGGGTTCCATATACCCCTCGACGCCTCGGCCAACGTCGGGATCCGGGATCTCTTCAGGGTAAAGCTGGAGAATCCCGGGCATCTCCTCTTCATGGACGCGGCCTGGGCCCTCAACCTCCTGACCTTGTCCGGCCTGCGCGTGGTGGACTACGAGTATACCCTCAATTTCCTGGCTCCCTCGGCGCGGCGCGGCCGCTGGCGCTCCCGCCTGGCTCTTCCCCTGCGGACTTTGTTGGCTAAGATAAGCCCTTGGCTCGTGAGCAAGACCTTGGGCGGGGTCAGCCTCATGGTGGTGGCGCTGACTCCGAGCGGAGTGGAGAAATATGGCGGGGCGGTGCCTGGCTCGCGAAGCGTGCCTGGCACCAAAAGGAGCGGCGCAAGATAATGTGCGGCATCGCGGGAGTCCTGCTTAAGCCCGGCGCGGCGGTTTCCGAGGCGCTTTTGCGGGCCATGGCCGATAAGCAGCGCCACCGGGGCCCCGACCAGCGGGGATTTTTCTCCAGGGGGAACCTGGGCTTGGCCCATAACCGCCTCTCCATCCTTGATCTCTCCGAAACGGGGCGCCAGCCCTTCGTGAGCGAGAACTACGCCTTGGTTTACAACGGGGAGATCTACAATCACCTGGAGCTGCGCCGGGACCTGGAGCATAGGGGGATAACCTGCCGCGGCGGTTCCGACACGGTCGCTCTCTTCGAGAGCCTGGCCCTGTTCGGAGTCGAGGCCACGTTGCGCCGGATCAAGGGGATGTTCGCCTTCGCCTTCTGCGATCTCAGGGACAAGACCGTGTACCTCTGCCGCGACCGGGTGGGGATCAAGCCCTTGGCCTGGACCCTGCGCGAGTCGGGCCTGTACTGGGCCTCCGAGGTCAAGGCCCTGGCCGCGGCGGCGGCGGTGGAGCCCGACCCGACGCAGGCTTTGCTCGCCCTGGGCGGCATGGCCGAGGCCTCTGGCCGCGAGACGGTTTTCAAGGATGTCCATAACGTGGAGCCCGGCACCTACCTCGTCTGTCGCGCCGGGGCGGCTCCCGAGGTCCGGCGCTATTACAGCGCGGCCTCCGAGGTGGACGAGGGCCGCTACAGGGAGCTGGAGCGCATGCCCGAGAGGGAGGCGGCCGCGACGTTTTCCCGGGCTCTTGAGGCCAGCGTCAAGGCCATGCTCATGAGCGACGTCCCGGTCGGGGCTTTCGTGAGCGGGGGGGTGGATTCAGGCCTCATCGCGGGCCTAGCGGCCCGGCACGATCCCCGGATCAGCCTGTTTACCGCCAATGTCCTGGGCGCGCATTCCGAGTACGAGGACGCCAAGGCCCTGAGCGCGAGTCTGGGAAGGCCCTTGCACGAGGCTCCCTTTTCGCCCGAGATGATGCTGTCCCAATGGGCCGAGGCGACCTATCATTACGAATGCCCCATAGTGACCCACACCAACGCCATTCCCTTCGGGATGGTGGCGCGCCTGGCCCGGGGAAAGGGGGTCAAGCCCGTTCTCACGGGGGAGGGCTCTGATGAACTCTTCCTGGGTTATGCCCGGCCGGTGCTCGAGCACCGCATGAAATGGCTGAGGCTGCCCGTGCGCCTTCTCGAGAAAATCTACGGGGTTTCCCCCCGTTTAAGGGAGCTGGTGCTTCCTGGCCCGGGAGGCACGGCCGACGATTTCGCGGTGGGGCTGGCCCGCCGCTTCGAGCACGAGCGCAGGCCTCAACGGGCCCTCGAGGCCTTCCCCTTCCTGGCGCCGCGCCAGGCCAGGCTTCAATACGAGGCCCTGCATCTTTTGGGCGGCCACCTGCGCTCCCTCCTGCATCGCAACGACCGCATGGGGATGTGGGCGAGCGTGGAGTCGAGATTTCCGTTCCTCGATGAGGCGGTGATCGGCCTGGCCGTCAATCTGCCGGCCAAGCTGAAGCTGTCGGGCACCTGGAGGCTGCACGACTGGAGGCATCCTTTTCTCTTGGACAAGGCCGTGGTGCGGTGCGCGGCCGCCGGGGTCATTCCCCGCGCGCTGGCGCTCAAGTCCAAGAACGGTTTCCCCATGTACGGCCACCGCAGCGTGCGCGTCCGCCCCGGCTGCTTTACCCAGGGCTATGTCGCGGGCCTTCTCAGGCTGTCCTCGGCCGAGATCGAGGAGGCCTGTGCCCGGAACGCCTACTTCGCGGCCAAACTGCTCTCCGTGGAGGTGTTCGGCAGGATTTTCTCCCTCCATGAGAGCGCGGAGCAGGTGACGCGCAGGCTTTTGGCGCACGCCTCCATGGACTGCTGACATGGGCAAGAAAACCCTGGCTCTGGCCGCGCCCGGCATGGCCCATCTTCTCCTGTTGGCCGCGGCTTTCGCGTTATGCGGCATCGGCGCCACTCCCGACTCCACTTATTACGTTTCCGCCGCTCTTAATCTCAAGGCCGGCCTGGGATTCTCCTCGTCCATCCTGCCCTGGGACGCTCGGGCCCAGGCCCTGCCCTTGGCGACCTGGCCTCCCATTTATCCCATCCTCCTCGCGCTCTGGCCCGGGGCGAGCATGGAGGCGGCGGCGCGCTGGCTCAACCTGGCCTTCGTCCTCTCCAATACCTGGATTCTCGCTTGGATCGTCCACCGACAGGGGCGGGGCCTGTCCGCGGCCGCGCTGGCCGGGGCTGCCATGGCGGTCTCCCCGGCCATGTTCCTGGTGCATGACTCCGTGTTTTCGGAGCCTCCTTTTTTATTTTTCCTCCTGCTGGGGCTTTTCTGCCAGGAGAGGATCATCTTGACGGGAAAGCTCTCTTGGCTGTTGGCGGGGGCGGCGGCCATAGCGGCCGCTTCCATGACCCGCTATATCGGAGTGGCCGCGATCGCCTGCGGGGTCTTGGCGATCGCGGCAGGGGGGGTGGGAGGGCGCGGGCACAGACTTTCTTCCGCGGCCCTGTTCGGGGCGAGCGCCTCTTTGCCGCTCGGGTTGTGGCTGCTGCGCAACGTGCGGCTCACCGGCACCATGACGGGCCACCGCGGGGTCTGCGTCTACACCTGGACGAAAGCCGCGTGGGACGCGGTTTCAAGCCTGGCCTATTGGTTTTTGCCTTCTTTTCTCCCGGCGCGGGCGGCCGCGTTCCTGTTCCTGGGCCTGCTGGCGGGGGCTCTCGCGATTCTCGGCCGGACTTGGAGCCAAGGCGGGCTCCAAGAGGGGGACTTCCATGGCGGCCCCTACAGTGCCTTCATCCCGGCCTATCTCGTCCTGACGACCGCTATTTTCCTCACCGCCCAGGTGGACTGGCTGCACAGCCGGTATTTGGCTCCGATATTTCCGGCGGTTCTGGCGCTCGCGGCCTTGGCCGGGGCGCGCCTGCGCTTCGGGTTCCGGACGCGGATCGCCGCGGCCCTGGTTTTCCTCGTTTTCCCCGCCCTCAACACCGCTCGGGACGTCGCCTATCTGCGCTTACGCGCGCAGGGAGTGGGGTACGGAGCCAAGAAATGGCGCCAAGCCGATATCATCATCGCCGCCAAGAAAGGCGCCCCGCCATTCGCCGGAGCGGGACCGGTATTCAGCAACACGGCGGACGTGCTCCTCTATTACTCGGGCAGGCCCTGCCACTATCTCCCGGAGCGCCTTGGCGATCCGGGAAAAATCCTCGCGGCCCTCCATAAATCCTTGGGGAAAGGCGGCATCATCGTTTACGCGGCGATGAGGGATTCGAGGTCTAATCTGATTCCTGAATCGATGATTGCGGCATCCTCCCTATTCGTTCTGAAGAAAGAATTCGCGAAGGGGAAGGTCTACGCTCCGGTGCGACCCCATGGCCGTTGAATTCTCCACGGGAACGCCCGCGGGGTTTCTAGACAGAAGCCTGCCTCTCTGCGTGGACATGGACGGGACCGTGGTCAAGACGGACACCCTGTTCGAGGCCCTGCTCAGGCTCATGAATCGTAGGCCCTCTCGCCTGTTTCTGATTCCGGCTTGGCTGGCGCGGGGAAGGGCCTTCTTCAAGCAGGAACTTGCCCGTCATGCGGAGCTGAATGTGGCGCAATTGCCATACAACCAGGCTCTCCTATCCTATTTGAGGCAAGAGGCCGATCTTGGCCGCCGCCTCGTACTAGTCACCGGGGCCGACAAGAGCCTCGCCGAGGCCGTGGCGGCCGGCTTGGACCTGTTCTCGGGGGTTTACGCCTCCGATGGGAAGGTCAACCTGGTCGGGGCGGAGAAGGCGCGGTTTTTGCGCGGCCTTTTCGGGGGAAAAGGCTTCCTCTACGCGGGCAACGCGGCCGACGACTTGCCGGTCTGGCGCTTGGCCAAAGGCGCGATTCTGGTCAACGGAGGCCGAAGGTTCGAGGGCCGGCTCGGGGGGATTCCCATTCTCAAGATAGCCGACGGCTCCCGCGGGCTTGCCTCCGCCGTCGTGAAAGCCATCCGCGTCCACCAGTGGCCTAAAAATATCCTGGTTGTGGCCGGCCTCTTGAGCTCCCACCAGATATTTCGAATCGAGAAGCTGGTCCAGGCGGCCCTGGCCTTTGCCGCCTTCAGCCTCACGGCCTCGAGCGTGTATCTCCTGAATGATTTGCTGGACCTAGGAGCCGACCGGGGCCATCCTGAACGAAGCGGCAGGCCCTTGGCGAACGGGGACTTGCCGCTTGAGGCGGGGCTCGCCCTCATGCCTCTTCTTCTGGCCGCGGGCTTGGGCCTGGGAGCGCTTCTGCCCGCGGGCTTCCTCGATTTTCTGCTCCTCTACTGCGCCCTCACCACGCTTTACTCTTTCTACCTTAAGAGGCTCATCATCGCCGACATCCTGTGCTTGGCCGGCCTCTATACTTTGAGGGTCCTGGCCGGGGGGGCGGCCACGGGGATTTCCATATCAAACTGGCTGCTTTCGTTCTCCATGTTTCTTTTCCTGAGCCTGGCCACGGTCAAGAGAGTTTCCGAGCTCATGTTCCGCGCGGCATCCCCTGAAAGCGCCTCGGGGCGCGGCTATCAGTCCCAGGACATTTCCTTCCTGTCCAACTTGGGGGTGGTCTCCGGGTGCCTGGCCGCCCTCGTGTTCGCGCTCTACATCGAGAGCCCCAGCGTGCGCCCCCTCTATCGCCAGCCCGAGCTCCTGTGGCTCATCTGCCCCCTGCTCCTATATTGGATACTGCGCGTCTGGTTCATCACCAGCCGCCGGCGCATGAGCTACGATCCGGTCGTTTTCGCCCTGCGCGACCAGGTGAGCTGGATCATCGCCGCGGCTGGCGCCACGGTCCTTTACTGGGCGAGTTAAGAGTTCCTTGTTACAGGCTTGTTAAATCAAGCCTTGATTTTTTAGTGGGCTCCCCCTACACTTCCTCAATATGCGTCTCCGGCGGTTTTTTCTCCTCGCGGCGCTTCTATTCCACGGCGCCTGCGCGAGCGCCCCTCCGACGGGAGAATCCGAATCAGCCCAGGGCCCCGCCATTGCTTCCCAGCGGGAGGACGCGGCCTTGAGCCGTCTTCTCAAAAAGGTGGAGCTGGGCGAGCGCTCCTATAAGATCAGCCCGGGAGATCTCCTCGAAATCACCCTCTACCGCGAGAAGGACATGGACCGTGTGGTGCGCGTGGGGCCCAAGGGCACCATCGTTTTCCCGCTCCTGGGCCGGCTCAAGATCGGGGGCTTGGATACCTCCGTGGCCGAGAGGATGCTGCGCCGCAAGCTCCGAAAATTCCTCAAGAATCCCGAAGTGTTCATCGTCATCAAGGAGTACGCCAACCGCCAGGTTTACATTTTGGGGGAGGTGCAGAGGCCCGGCCCGTACCTTCTCTCGGCGGAAGTCTCGCTTTCCATCCTGGAACTGGTCACCATGGCCGGGGGATTCACCCCGTACGCCGCCTTGAACAGGACCCGGGTTATCCGCAAGGTCGACAGGAGCGATCATACCTTCATCGTGGACATGGCCGCCGTGATGAAGAAGGGGGAGCAAAGCAAGGACATCATTCTCCAGCCCAACGACATCGTTTACGTCCCCGAGAGGCTTTTCTAGATGATCACCGAGGATGGGGCGAGCGCTTCCCAGGAGGCCGACGGGTCCGGGGGCTTCGACATAAGCTACTACGCGAGCCTTCTGATGCGCCGCTCCTGGATCATGCTCTGCGCGGCCCTTCTGTCGGGCTTCTGGATGGGGATGAAGTCCTCGAAGATGATCCCGGTCTACCAGGCCACGGCTCTCATCCTGATAGATAAGGAAGTGAGCCCCCGCAGCTACAACGAGGCGGTCAAATCCGAGACCGCGGGCGAAGACTATTATCAGACCCAGTTCAAGCTCCTCAAGAGCCGCAGCCTCCTCAAGAAGGCCTACGACAGCCTGGGCCTCATGAACACGCCGCAGTTTGCCGAGCCCAACGGCCTTGACAAGCTTATAGGCGCTGTGACCGTGACCCCGATCCGGGCCACGCGCCTGATCAACCTCACCGTGGATTCCGACGATCCCCAACTGGCCGCGCGCGTGAGCAACGCCATCGCCGGGATCTACGTCAAGCAGAACATGGAGGACAAGCTCTTCATATCCAAGCAGATGCTCCAGAATTTCTTCGGGCGCTTCGGCGAGGAATCCAAAAGCCTCGAAACCTTGCCCATGGTGGTCAAAAGCCCCGTGGTCCAGCAGCTTTACTCCAACTACGACGGCTTGAAGTTCCGGCTCCAGGAGCTGTCCCAGCGCTACACATCCCAGCACCCCGACATCGTGGCCTTGAAGTCTCAGATGAGGGCCACCCAGGCGCGCATCGAGGAGGAAGTCGGCAAGAACGTGGAGTCCATGAAGGCCGAGTTCTCGGGATTTATGATCAGCAACAACGTCCGCATCATAGACTTGGCCGAGGTTCCGCAGTCTCCGTATAAGCCCAACAAGAAGAAGATGATGACGAGCGCCATCCTCGCGGGCCTCATCATCGGCTGCGTCATGGTGCTGGGGCTCGACTACATGGACCGGAACATTTACTCCCAGGAGGACGTCGAGAAGGTCCTGCGCCAGGCGTTCCTCGGCTTCGTGCCCAAATCCGCGGCCTTCCGGGGCGACACCGGCGACGATTACCGCCAGCTCCTGATCTCACGGGATTCCTTCATCTCGGACTCCATCAAGAACATCAGGACCATGATCGGCTTCGCGGCCGCCGGGCAGCAGATGAAGAGACTCCTCATCACGAGCACCCACCAAAGCGAGGGGAAGTCATTCCTGGCGATCAATCTGGCGTTCGTCTTCACCTTGGTGGGGGAGAAGGTCCTCCTCATCGAGGGGGACATGAGGCGGCCCTACCTGCACAAGCCCTTCGGTCTTTCCACGGAGAGGGGGCTGACGCATTTCCTGGCCCACGGCAAGGATGCCGCCGAGCTCTCGGAGCTGGTCCAGAAGACGGACAATCCCGACTTGGACGTCCTGGTCTGCGGCCAGATACCCCCCAATCCCCTCGAGCTTCTGAGCACCCCGGGGATCAAGGCCTTGATGGGGTGGGCCCAGGCCTATTACGACCGCATCATCATAGACGGCACTCCGATTTTCCCGGTTTCGGACGCCCTGCTGTGGGGCCGCGAGGCCGACGCCGCGGTGTTCGTGGCGTGCTTTGGCAGCGTGAACTTGAGTCTGGCCGGAAAGGCCTGCAACATCCTGAAGGGAAGTGTTCCCAAGATCCTCGGCGTCGTGATCAACGGGGTTTCCCGCAAGACCGGCTATTACGGGAACTATCACTACTACCGCCACTACAAGACCCAGCCCCAAGAAAACAAGGCCGCATGATCCCGGGGACCGCACTCCTCCTGTCGAGGGCCTGCCTGCTGTCGGCCGTCTTCCTCGGGCCCCTGGCTTTCGGTTGCGTCGAGCCCCTGCCCCTGGCCCTCCTCGAAATCCTGGCGTTTCTGGGCCTTTTTTTTTGCGCCCTCTCCGGCCCGCGCGGGCGGCGGGGATTTCTTGACCGCTCCTTCCTGCCCGCCTTCCTGCTGTTTGGCGCGCTCGGCTGGCTGCAGCTGATCCAGGCCCGCTCTCCCGTGGACCCGCGGACGAGCTTCCTCTTCACGGCCTATGCCCACGGCACGCGCGAGAGCCTGGTCCTATGGGCCGCGGGGGCGGCGATTCTCTGGAGCGTGCCCCGGGCCTTCGAGAGCCGCAGGAGCCTGCGCGGACTCGCCTGGGCCCTGTTTCTCTCCGGGGCCCTGGTGTCCGGCCTCGGCTTGTGGCAGCAGTCCCATGGCAATTCCGCCATTTACGGCTGGCGTCCCGTAAGCGAGGACTACAAGCCCTTCGGGCCGTATTACAACCGCGACCACGCCGGCTGGATGCTCGTGATCTCAGCCTTGATGGGCTGCGGGCTCTTGGCCGCGCGGATCGCAGCCCCGGGGCGAACACCCTTTCCCGGCGCGCGAGCCAGAGAAGCCGCCGACAAGGCCCTGATCGTGGGCCTTCTCTCCCTGATCGGAGCCGCGATCATCGCCACGGGATCGCGCGGCGCCCCGATCTCTCTTCTCGCGGCGTTGGGTCTGGCCTCTTATTTATCCATGGAATTCATCGAGCGGGAAAGCCTGCGCCGGGCTTCACGGCTGGCGCTTGGCGTCGCGGCCTGCGGTTTCCTGGGGCTGGCCTATTTTTCCAAGGCCTGGATCGGCGTGAGAGCCGGGACCTGGGACTTCTCGGTCCTGACCCGGTTCTCCCTTTACCGGGGCGGGCTCGAGCTATTCATGGACTATCCCTTTTTCGGGACCGGGCTCGGGGCTTTCCGAGCGACGTTCCCCCTTTACCAAAGTCCCGGGGTTGCGGGCCTCGCCGCTCATGTCCACAGCGATTGGCTCGAACTCCTCATCGAGGCCGGAGCGATCGGCTTCGGGCTTTACATAGCGGGATTGTCCTCGTTCTTGCGTTTCATGCTGCGTCGCTGGATATTCTGCGCCTCGATGGAGATGCGCTGTCTGTTGGGAGCGGCCCTGGCCGCTGTCGCCGCCTGCCTCATTCACGGGCTGTTGGATTTCAGCCTGGCCATTCCCGCCAACGTAGCCCTTTTCCTGATTCTCCTGGGATTCATGGGTGCCGCGGAAACTTGCATGAGCCCGGAAGCCGGCGGCCGTGTACGGCCGCCGGCGAGCGGAGGGGCGTTGCTCTGGAAGTTTTTTCTCTGTGGTATTGGCCTAGGAGGTGGAGCCCTCGCCGCTCTTCCCGGCCTGGCGGCCCTCCACGCGCTCGAGGCCCAGGCCGCGCCCCTGGTCGCGCGCCCGGCTCTCTTGGAACGGGCATTGTGCTGGGACCCTCGCCCGGATTACCGCCTGCGCCTGTCCGCGGCCTACATGGATTTGTCCCGACAGGATAAGGCGAGGCGCAGGCAATACCTGAGGCAAGCGCTCGCCCAGGCCCGCATGGCTCTTGAGGCGGAGCCCCTCAGCTTGGTATTCCGGCGCCAGGAGGCTCGTCTGGCCAAGATTCTGGCGCGCGCCGGGGAGTCCCCCGAGGCCCAGCCCTCCGGAGCCGCGGAGCTCACGCGCCGCCTGGGGCCCATTCCTCATGAGGGACGTGTCCTAGAGGTAAGCCCGTTCCCTTGGCCCGAGGGCATTCAGGCGAGGTGTTGGCGCTACCGCGGCCGCGACTATGTCTTGGTTGAGAATAAGAGCGAGGACTCCTACCTGCGCGCGCCCCAGGCCGCGCTCGGGGGGGCTTGGAGGCCTCTTTTTTCGCGCTTCCGGGATGTCAAGCAGGAACTCACGCTCTACCGCAAAGGCTATTACTTGAGGCCAGGCCAAGCCCTAGCCCTCGAGAGCCGCTTCTCCTTAAAAAAGATCATCCCTATGCTATAATTCGGGCACTCCCCGCTGATGAAAATCACCTCCAATCCCAAGCGCATGAGCGTGTTCTTCATGGACGCTCTCATCGTGCTGGGCGGGTATTGGTGCGCCTTCCTCCTGCGCTTCGATTTCAACATCGACCCCGAGAACTGGGCCATCATGGTCCGGACCGCTCCCTTCGTCCTGGGAGCCTATCTCCTGGGGTTCAAGCTCTTCTCCCTTTACCGCGGGATATACTATTTCTCGAGCTTCTCGGACCTCATCAACATCACCAAGGCGGTCGCGTTCTCGGCCCTTTGCAGCGGCGCCTTGATTCTTTTCGTTCTCCAGGGGCAGTTTCCGCGCTCGGTCCTGATCCTGCACCCCCTGCTCGCCTATATGGGGGTGGGGGGGCTGCGCTTCGCGATCCGCTGGGGCAAGACCTTCCTCAATCTGCCGCGCTTCTATTCCGGCCCCTACCGGCAGGTCCTGATCGTTGGGGCCGGGGATTTGGGCGAGAGCCTGCTCCGGCAGATGCTCAAGACGCCGGAGCTGCGCTACCGGGTGGTGGGCTTCGTGGACGATGACGCGGCTAAATGGGGGCTCAACATACACGGCTATCCGGTCTTGGGCGCGCTCAAGCTGATCCCGAATCTCCTCAAACGTTACCATATAGACGAGATCGTCATAGCGATCACCTCCCAGAGGGGAGACATCGCGCGCTCCGTGGTCGATGTACTCCAGGGCCTGCGCCGCCGGCCGGACCTCAAGATCGCCCCAAGCCTCGAGGAGATGCTGAGCCCCGCCGGCCCCTCCTTGGCCTTGAGGCGGGTGAGGCCCGCCGATCTTCTCAACCGCAGCGTGGCCAAGCTCGACTCGGCGAAGATTTCCCGCTTCCTCGACGGCAAGACCATCCTCGTGACCGGCTCCGGGGGGACGATAGGGGCCGAGCTCTGCCGCCAGGTGGCGCAATACTCCCCGGCCAAGATACTCCTCATGGAGATCAACGCCACGGGGCTTTTCTACGCCGAGAGCGATCTCAAGAAGAAGTGCTCCGCCGAGATCGTTCCCATCCTGGGCAGCATCCGAGACCAGAAGCTTCTCGAGCAGGTGTTTTCCCGGCACAAGCCCCAGGTGGTCCTGCACGCCGCGGCCCACAAGCACGTGCACCAGCTCGAGTTCAACGTGGGGGAGGGTGTCGGCAACAACGTGCTCGGGACCTATTACGTGGCCGCCGCCGCCCAGCGCCATCAAGCCGAGGCCTTCGTCCTGGTCTCCACCGACAAGGCCGTGCGGCCCTCGAGCATCATGGGGGCCACCAAGCGCGCGGCCGAGCTCGTGGTCCACAGCCTCGCCCTCAAGAAGGGAAAGACGCGCTTTAACTCCGTGAGGTTCGGCAACGTCCTGGGAAGCTCGGGCTCGGTGCTCAATATATTCCAGGAGCAGATCTCCCGCGGGGGGCCGCTTACCGTCACCCACCCCGAGGCCAGGCGCTTTTTCATGACGGTGGAGGAGGCGGTGCAGCTCATCCTCCAGGCCGCCGCGATGGCGCGCGGGGGGGAGATATTCGTGCTCAAGATGGGGACTCCCGTGCGCATCATGGACATGGCGAGGAACCTCGTCACTTTGTCCGGATTCGAGCTTGGCAAGGACATGGACATCGAGATCACCGGCCTCAAGCAGGGCGAGAAAATCGAGGAGGAGCTGCTGGAGGATTCGAGCGGCTACGCGGGGTCGGAGCATCCCGACATCATGATCCTGCGCTCCGAGAACTTGGGCCTCGCGGAGTTCGCGTCCTCCATGAGGCAATTGGAGGAGCTATGCGCCGGCGGCGCCTCGGACAAGCTCGTGCGCCGCCTGCGCGAGCTCATCCCTACCTTCACGCCCCACGCCTCCCATGAAACGCCCTCGTCGCGCTGAGCGGGGGAAATGAAGCCCCAGGCTTGGTTCCTCCTGATTTTGCTTGGCGCCGCGCCCGCTTGGGCTTCGCGCGAGCCGGTCTTGGAGCTTGTCCGGGTCACCGGGGAGGTCGGTGTGCGCTGGTCCGGTCATGACCTCACGGTGGACGCCGGCGCCGGGACCTTCGCGATCAGCCCAGGCACCCAGCTCCGGGTGTTCTCGGGAGAGGCGACCTTGCGCAGCGGGCTTGTGATCATAAAGGCCAAGGCCGGGACCGCCCTCTCCTACGCGTTCGTGGGGGAGAAGCCGGTCCTCGCCGTGATCACCGGCGCCGCGAAGGTCTTCTGGGAGCCCGACGTGGTCACTTATCACGCGGCGGGCGAGGAGATCGCCTTCCCCGACCTGGAGGGCCCGCCCCCGCCCGCCCCGCCGCCCACCTTGGTCGAGATCCGCAAGCGGCAGAAGGGCCGCCGCTGGCCCTTCAAGCTGAGTACGAGCTACGGCTTGACCCAGGTTTACGATACCAACGTCTTCCTGACGCCTGGCGGTGCTATGGATTCCTGGACCACGACGGGGGACCTGGGGTTTGCCCTGAGCTATCCCCTAGGGCGCTGGAACCTCCTGTCCTTCTCCTATGGCCTGGGAGGCACTTATTATAACGGCCGCATCACCCGCAAGAGCTTCGCCTCGCAAAACATGAGCCTCGGCTACCGCTACCAGCCGCGCCACGATATTTCACTCAACATTTCGGACGCATACGTGAACACGGCCTTGCCTCCGACAAATGAGCTCACCAACCAGGAGCAGCGCTGGGAGAACACCTTGTCCCTGGAACTGGCGGTGGAAAGAAGCCGTGGGCTGGCGTACACCCTCGATGTGCGCCACAGCCTCGATAAATTCGTGGGAGCCGCCAGCGGCGCGCTTCTCAACCATTACGACTTGAACCTCGGCGGCAGCGTCGGGGTCAAGATCCAGCCCCGGACCAAGGTCTACGTGGATTACCATCGGGAGCTCACCCATTTCACGGCCGGCCGTCCTGCCGACGCCAAGGGGCATGCCCTGGGTCTCGGGATCTCCGGGGTTCTCACCCCGAAGATCAACGGCCGGGTCCAGGGAGGCTACAACTACCGCGAGCAGAATTCGACCGGCGGCACGCAGCTCGTGCGCACGTGGGTGGCGGGGGTCTCTTTGGACTACCAGATGAGCCGCAGGACCAGCGCCTCCTTCTCATTGAACCGGCGCTTCAACGTGGCGGTGTTCGGGGCCAGCAGCGTCGGCACCAGGGCGAGCCTGAGCTTGAATAGGCGCTACCGGCGGCTGTCCATCTTCGGAGCTGGCTCCTTAGAGGTGGACCAGTTCACCCAGCCCGCCTCGGTGGCCTCGGGGCTTTTCGGAAATCGCCGCGACGACCTCTACCAGGCCGAGGTGGGCGCGCAATACCCGCTGTTGACCCGGCTTTTCCTCACCTCCAGTTATTCCCACGTCCAAAGGCATTCCCTGTTCACGGCCCAGTTCAACTACAAGGTGGATCGCTACAGCGTGGGCCTCAAGGGCACCTTTTAGGCTACTTGCCGAGGATGGAGAGGTCCACCTCGTCCACCTCCTTGCAGAAAGGCCGGCAGACGTAGAGCTGAACTCGAGAGCGGCAGCGCGACAAGGTGATGAAATTCGTCCAGTTCCAGGAAAGCCCCGTGATCCAAAAGGAGTAGCGCCCTTTCTCATCCGTTGAGACATCCTTTGATTTCTTGACCGTTTCGGTCTCGCCCTGCAAGGTCTCGCAGGACTTGACGATGGCGGCCTTGAGGGCCAGGGGTTTCCCCGGCTCCACGGCCGCGATGCCGGACTTGCGCGCGAGGAAGGGGCGGGGGTAGCCCACACAGCTCTGCAGCCCTAGAGCCGCTAAGAGCGCTAGGGCGGGAGTGATCTTTCCTAGTATTCGTTTTCCCCTTGCCCCGGTCGCGGCCGGGCAGTGGTTGACCTTCCCTTGGATCGCCCTGACGGCCATCCAGGCAAACCCGGCCGCCTCCTTGGCCATCACCGGCAGGCCGTAGCGGTCGGAGACGACGACCGGGAGGGGGCTCAGGGCCAGGCGCAGGTTCCTCATAAGCCCGGGGTTCTTGGCCCCGCCCCCGCTCACCACGACCTCGGCAATCTTCCGGCCCCGCGGTGAGAAGAGGCGGTAGGACTGGGCGATGGAGCGGGCGGTGAACAGGGACAGGGAGGCCATGATGTCGGGAAGGCGCCGGTAAGACAGCGGGCCCAGGCGCCGGCGCAGGAAGTCCAGGCCGAAGAAATCCTTGTCCAGGGACTTCGGGGGAGCTTCCCGGAAATAAGGGTGGGTGAGCAAAACCTCCACTTTTTTGAGGTCCGGCCTTCCCTGGGCCGCGAGCTTTCCATCGGAGTCCATGGCCAGCCGCCCGCCGGAAACGAGGCGGGCGGCCAAATCCATGAGGCCGTTGCCCGGGCCCGTGTCGAAGGCGGACCAGAGCCGGCCTTCGCCCGCAAAGGAGACGTTGCCGATGCCCCCGATGTTCTGCAGGGCGCGCAGGGGGCCGGCGGCGAAGAGGAACTCGTCGAAAGCCGGGATGAGGGGAGCCCCCTCTCCCCCCGCCGCCATGTCGCGGGGCCTAAAGTCAGCCACGACGTAAATGCCTAGGCGCTCGGCGATGACGGAGGGCTCGCCCAATTGCAAGGTGTTTGGAGGAGACATCTTGGGCCCGTGCCACACGGTCTGGCCGTGCGAGCCGATCACGGCCACGGGGCCCGCGTCGCGGCTGATGATGAGCGCTGCGCGGGCGAAGGCCTCTCCGAGCTCCATGTTGAGGCGGGAGAGCTCCGGGGTCTTGAGACCGGCGGCCGTCAGCACCCGGGCCTTGAGCGCGGGGGCATAGGGGAAGGTGCGGCAGCGCAGGACCTGGACCGAGCGGCCGGAGAAGCGGACCAAAGCTGCGGTGACCCCATCGGCCGAGGTGCCCGACATGAGCCCCACGGCCAAGATTTCCCGCCCCATGACATGAGTATAGGATAAATAGGCAGGGAGCAAAAACAGGCCCTCGCTCGTATATTAGATATGCCCTTGTCCTATTTGCGCCGCCCCCTTTTCCTCGCCCTGATTTTCTACGCGGCCCTTCTTTCTTGGCTCAAAACCCGCGGTTTCTTCGAGACCTCGCCCGCGGCCGAGCTTTCGAGCCTGCGCCGGACTCCCGGGGTCGCGCTTTCGGGCACGGTCATTTCCGCAGTCAGGGAAGATCATCGCGGGGTGAAAGTGCTGATCAAGGGCCGGGCTGCTAGCCCGGCCCTTGGGACGGAAGTTCCTTTCCCGCAAAGAGTTTTGGCTTACTTGCCTGAAAATTCCGCCTGGCGGAACCTGAGGCCCGGCCAGCCTGTTTTCATCCGCGGCCGTCTGCGCTGGCCGCGGAGCCCGCGCAACCCGGGGGAGTTCGATGAGAAATCCTTCCTGTCGGACCGGGGCGTGGCCTGGATCATGGAGGCTCGGGATTTTTGGGTCGAGCCCCGCCCCGTCGCCTGGTATTGGCGGCCTTTCCGCGCCGCTGAGGCGGCGCGGCGCTCCATGCAGGACCGCTTCGAGGCCTGTTTCCCAGAGGAGCGGGCCCGGGTCCTGGCCGGGATATGCCTCGGCTATAAGGGCCCCCTGCCGCGGGAGCTCAACCGCGCCTTCCAGGACGCGGGGGTCATGCATTTGCTGGTGCCTTCCGGGGCCAAGGTGGCCTTGGTGCTGGCGGGCGTAGCGGCGCTCCTGGCGCCCTTTTCCTTGGCGCTGGCCGTTCGGTTTCTCCTCTGCGCCTTGGCGGGCGGCTTTTATCTTCTCATGGTGGGGCTCGAGCCTCCTTACGTTAGGGCCTACCTCGGGTTTTTGTTCCTGTGGGCGGGCATGATCTGGGACCGCGAATCCGGGGCGTTCCAGGCGACGGTGCTTTCGGCCTGGGCCATTCTCCTGGCCGACCCGCGGGCCCTGTTCTCAGCGGGCTTCCAGATGACTTACGCGGCCATGGCCGGGATTTTCCTGGCCCCGCCGTCCCGTCGAGGAGTCTTCTCGATCACCATCATCGTCCAGCTCATGCTCTGGCCGATTTTTTGCAACACTTTCGGCCGGGGCTCTCTGGTCGGGGCCTTGGCCAACCTGGCTTTGATCCCTTCGTCCGCGATCCTCATGGCCGCGGGCTTCTCGCTGTGGGGGTTTTCCTTCCTCTTCGCCGGGCCAGGCATCCAGGGCTTGATTTGGGCGACAGATGGAATGCTGCGCGCTTTCATCGCCGCTTGCTTCTGGTTTTCTTCCTGGCCTTGGGCGGCCGTGGACCTTTCGCCTATGAGCCGGCCCGCGATTCTGGCCTATTATCTCGTGGTTTGCGGGTTTCTTGTCCTGCCGCGCAGGAAGGTCGCTCTGGCCCTGGTCTGCGCGGGTCTGGCGGCCGCCGCCGCGACGCAGGCTTGGCGCCGGCTCAAGGCTCCGGCCTTGCGCGCGGTCTACTTGAGCCTGCCGCGGGCCCAGGCCGCGCTTCTCACCTGGGAAGGGCGCCGGCATTGGCTGGTGCTGTCCCAGGCTCCGGCCGGGCCGGTCCTGGCGGCCTGCCGCGCCTACGGCATCCGCCGTGTCGAGCGCCTGGTGGTGTTGAGGAAAGAAGCGAGGCTTCCCAAGGGATTTTTTCGCTTGTTCCGGGATCTCCAGATCGAACGCGTCGATGAGTCGCGCCCGGATGCCTTCGAGGCCTGCGAGAAGCGGATTTGCCTCGGGTTTGACCCGCCCCGCGTGAGAAGGGGGTTTGCCGAATATAGTATAATCCCTCCTTATTTGAAGCGTCATGCCTTAGAGGTCGCCACGGATGGGAGGACAGCACAAATTGCAGGCGCGTTTCCATAAACAGCCGATAAAGACCGCGGTGCTTTTCTACAATCAGACCAAGCCCGAGGCGGTCCGGATGATGCAGGTCGTCCAGAAGCTCCTCAAGGAGCGCAAGGTCAAGGTTTGGGTCATCCAGGAGTCCGCCGCGCCCCGCGAAAGGCTGCGCTTGGCCGACATCGCGGTGGCCTTGGGAGGCGACGGGACCATGCTTCGCGCCGCCCGCATCCTGGCTCCCCACTCCATACCTCTTTTGGGCATCAATTCCGGGGGGCTGGGTTTTCTCTCGAGCACGGACGCCTCGGAGTTTCGCCGGCATTGCGATGCCATTCTCAAGGGCCGCTTCGTTCTGGAGGAGCGCTGGATGATCGCGGTCGAGGCCCTGCGCGACGGCAAGAAGATATTCGGGCCGTACATCGCCTTGAACGACTGCGTGATTCGTTGCGGCGACCAGGCTCGGGCCATTTCGCTTCGCACCCGCTCCAACGACCGCTTCGTGGCCGATTATTTCGGCGACGGGCTCATCGTTTCGACCCCCACGGGCTCCACGGCCTACGCCTTGGCCGCGTCGGGCCCCATCGTGGACCCGCGCCTCGAGGTTCTCCTGATTGCGCCCATTTGCCCCCACACCTTGACCCAGAGGCCCCTCATCATTCCGGCGGCCGATCCCTTGGTCATTCGCCTGACCACCCGGCGCGCCCACGAGGCGCCGCGCGTCCTGCTCTCTCTGGACGGCCAGATGGGCTGCGCCCTCAAAGTGGGAGATGAGGTCCGAATCACGCGCTACGAGAAGCCCTTCAAGCTCCTGCTCAACCCCAAGCGCTCCTACTACGAGGTTTTGCGCCGCAAGCTCATGTGGGGGGAGAGATAAGGCCCTGTCAAGTAATAATATGATCAATTTGGCCGAGCGCTTTTGGAGCGAGACAAGGAGCAAGGAGCGACCACACCCGCAGCGGTATTTGAGCCACGAGCGACGCGGTCGCAGCCCAAAAGCGCTCGGCCCCTTCGGGGAAGCCCGAGCTTGGCCGATTTCTTCGTTGCTCCTCGGTCACATAGCTACCGCTATGCTCCCTCGTCGCGCCTCGAACTCGCCTCAAGCTCGGGCCT